>NZ_CP041348.1:580000-800000 GCF_009834365.1 Komagataeibacter xylinus
CGCAATGGGCAGCGTGAATATTGCAATAGATCCACAGAATAAAACGAATAAACGTTTTTGCATGCCACTTTTTTTTCAAACAGATGGCATTGGCTGCACAGGCTTTCAGAACTGGAAATAAATGAACGCTTCTGGCGGCCTGCCCCCCACCAGAAACACCAGCAGCACAAAGGCGATCCCCGCTACCACGGCCAGCCAGGGCGCAGGGCGCACGCGCTCCAGCACCACCTGCTGCGAGGCGGGGCCGATCACCGCAATGGCCAGCGCAAGGCCCAGCACCACGGGGTGCGCCACCACCATGCTCCTGCCACCATAGGCGCCCAGCATCCCCGCCAGCACGTGCCCTGCCGTGGGCAGGTCGGCAGCGCGGAACACCACCCATGTCAGCAGCACGAAAAGCATGGTCAACGCGTAGCCCACGCCGCGCGGCAGAACGCGCCCGGTGCGGTCCCACCCGTGGGCTGTGGCGAGGGCTGCGCCATGCAGCAGGCCCCAGACCACGAAATTCCACCCTGCCCCGTGCCACAGCCCGGCCAGCCCCATGGTAACCATGACGTTCACCGCCTGCCGCGCGGGCGCGCAGCGGTTGCCACCTAGCGGGATATAGACGTAATCACGCAGAAAGCGTGACAGCGTCATGTGCCACCGCCGCCAGAAGTCACGCACCGATACGGCACGGTAAGGCGCATTGAAATTGAATGGCAGGCGGATGCCCATCATCAGCGCCATGCCGATCGCCATGTCCGAATAGCCGGAAAAATCGAAATAGATCTGGAGCATGAAGCTGAGCGCTGCCAGCCATGCCGCACCAAATGCGGGCGCGTGGCCCATATGGGCGGCCTCGAATACCGGCGTGCAGATGCTGCCCAGCGTATCGGCCAGCCCCACCTTCTTGCCCAGCCCCACCAGCAAAAGCAGGCCGCCCCGGCCAAGGTTCTCCCACATAGCGGGGCCGCGCGGGCTGGCATCGAACTGCGGAATCAGTTCGTTATGCCGCACGATGGGGCCAGCCACGAGTTGCGGAAAGAAGGTTACGAACTCCACAAAATCCGCCAGCCGGTACACCCGCGCCTGCCCGCGCCCGAGGTCAACGAGGTAGGATATTTTCTGGAACACGAAAAACGACAGCCCCAGCGGCAGGATCACTGACCACGGCGCAGGGGCACGGCCCATGGCGGCCAGCACGCAACCTGCCAGCCAGCCTGCGTATTTGAAGCCGAACAGCACCGCCAGATTGCCCGCAATGCCCAGCCACAGCCAGCCCCGCCACCGCGTGCGCCCCCATAATACGGCAATGCCCTGGCTGAAGCCGGTCATGCCCAGCAGCAGGGGCACGAACCGCCAGTCCCACAACCCGTAAAAGACAAGGGAGGCGGCAATGAGCACGGCCTGCCGCGCGGCCCTGCTGGCGGCTATGGCATAATACAGCCCCAGCACCACCGGCAGGAATAGGAGCAGGAAAGGCTGGGCCGCAAACAGCATTCAGCCGCGACGGTCGGCCACGGCCTGCCCTGCCGCGTGCCCGCTTGCCCACGCCCACTGGAAGTTGTAGCCGCCCAGCCAGCCGGTCACGTCCACCGCCTCGCCCACCATGAACAGCCCCGGCACGTCGCGCGCTTCCATGTCACGCGAGGAGAGGCAGGCCGTATCCACGCCGCCGCGCGTGACCTCGGCCTTCACGTAGCCTTCCGTGCCATGCGGGTTGAGCCGCCAGGCCCCGAGCGTGCTCGCCATGTCGGTCAGCACCGAATCGGGCAGACCCGCAAGCTGGCCCTCGGGCAGGCAGGACTGCGCGAAAAGCTGGGCCAGGCGCTGCGGCAGCAGCATGGACAGCATGGCAACCCCGCCCGCGCGCGGGCGGTCACGCTTGATCTCGAGCAGCCGCGCGGCCGCGTTGATGCCGGGCAACAGGTCGAGCTCGAGCACCTCGCCCGGCTGCCAGTACGATGAGGCCTGCAAGATGGCAGGCCCCGACAGCCCGCGATGGGTGAACACCATGCCATCGCGGAAGGTGACATGCCGCGCCTGCCGCCCCGTGCCCTCATGGCAGGCAATGCCCACATTGACCGAAAGCCCGGCCAGCGGCTCCATCCACTCCCGGTCGCGCGCGCCAAAGGTCAGCGGCACGAGCGCTGGTGCCGGGGCCACCATGCCCAGACCAAAGCGGCGCGCGAGGTCATGCGCCAGCCCCGTGGCCCCGAGCTTGGGAATCGACAGCCCGCCCGTGGCCACGATCAGGTTAGAGGCATGAAACACGCCATGATCGGTCTCGACGCGGTACTGCCCCGCCCCATCACGCGCCACGTCGATGATGCGGTGCGACAGGCGCATCTCCACATGACCTGCAGCGCATTCGCGCATGAGCATGTCCACGATGTCGCGCGCTGAACGGTCACAGAAGAGCTGGCCCGCCGCCTTCTCGTGCCAGGGAATGCGGTGGCGCTGCACAAGGGCCAGAAAATCGGCAGGCGTGTACCGCGCCAGCGCCGACTTGGCAAAATGCGGATTGGCGGACAGGAACTGCCCGGCACCTGCATCCATGTTGGTGAAGTTGCACCGCCCGCCACCGGAGATGAGGATCTTGCGCCCCGCGTGCTGCGCATGGTCAAGCACCACCACCCGCGCGCCACCCTGCCCCGCCGTGGCGGCCGCCATGAGCCCCGCGGCCCCGGCACCCAGCACGATGGCATCATGACCGGCACCTTGCGTTGTCATGCGCTAGAAATCCAGGTCCGCGTAATGGGCGGGCGGCGTAAAGCCCGAAATACGGTCCTGCAGCACGGAGCGGAAACAGGGCCTGCTCTTGACGCGGGCGTACCAGTCCTTGGCGGCAGGCGCACGCGACCAGTCCACATCATCAAGAAAGTCGAGGCACGACAGATGGGCGGCGGCCGCGAAATCGGCCAGCGAGAGCTGGTTGCCCGCCAGCCACCGCCGCGTTTCCGCCAGCCAGTCGATATAGGCGAGGTGGGTGCGGATATTGGCATACCCCGCCCTTAGTGCAGCCCCATCGGGGTTGCCGGTGCCGGAGATGCGCTTGTACACCTTCTCGGTCAGCAGGTTGCGCGAGACCTCACGGCCGAATTTCTCGTCAAACCACACCACCAGCCTGCGCACCTCAACGCGCTCGGCCAGCGTGCGGCCAAGCAGCGGGGTATCGGGGTAGGCTTCCTCAAGGTATTCGCAGATCACCCACGAATCCGGAATGCACAGCCCGGTGTCTTCTTGCAGCATGGGCACGGTGCCGGCGGGGTTGCGATCAAGATAGTCGGGGCGCTGTTCCCACACACGCTCGATCTTGAGTTCAAACGGCAGCCGTTTTTCACCCATCACGAGGCGAACCTTGCGGCAGTAGGGCGAAAGGGGAAGGTGGTAGAGGATGCGCATGTTCCCGCTTTATTGCATTGCCACGCCCTTCGCCAAGCCTTGAGTGCGCGCGCATGCCCGCATTGATGCAAAACCCGCCCTGCATGCCCTTAAAGAGTCAGGATTTCCTCGACACTCGCAGCCCGGCGCGGTAGCTGAAACAGACAGGCCCCATTGACCCAGAGCAGGACAGGAACACGTTGCCAGACGAACTGCGTCCCACACCCAAGATCCGCGCCCGTGGCCGGTCCTTCCTGGCCCTGGTCCTCTCGCCCGAACCCCTGCTGGCCGACTGGCTGGCAGGCCTTGATGCGCAGATCGCGCGCTCGAGCGCCTTCTTTGCGGGCAAGCCGGTCATTCTCGACCTCTCGCTGCTCGAGGCAGGGACCGAAGGACTGGCCGAGCTATACCCCGCGCTGCGCGCGCGCGGTATCCGCATCATCGGAATCGAAGGCGGCGATACCTCCTGGGCGGCCTGCGCCGGGTGGGACTGGCCCGCAGGCTTTCAGGGCGGACGCGCCTCGGGCGCCGTGGACATCCCCGAAGATACGGCGCCTGCGCCCGTCGAGCCGCCACGCGGGGGCTCGATGATCATCGAGCAGCCGATCCGCTCCGGGCAGGTCATCATGAACCCTGATGGCGACATCATCATCCTCGGTTCGGTCGGCTCGGGGGCAGAGGTTACGGCAGGGGGGTCGATCCATGTCTATGGCCCGCTGCGCGGCCGCGCCATAGCCGGCATGAACGGCCAGCCCGATGCCCGCATCTTCGCCCATTCCATGCAGGCCGAACTGCTTGCGATCGACGGTTATTATATCACCGCCGAGGAAATCGACCCGCGCTATGTTGAAAAACCGGCGCAGATCATTCTCAATAATGACACACTTGTGGTCCAGCCGCTTGTGCCGCCCCCCCTCAGGGGCCGCAAACCCTGAGCTTTAACTCCCGCCCCCGTTGCGCTTCAGGCGCGCCCATCCATATTACAACCGTATCCATCAGGTCATGAACAAGAAAACACCCCCCAAAAGCGCACAAGGAACTACCCCCATGGCAAAAGTGCTGGTTGTCACATCCGGCAAGGGCGGCGTCGGCAAGACAACGTCTACGGCGGCACTCGGCGCGGCGCTGGCAAAGACAGGCCAGAATGTGGTGGTGGTTGATTTCGATGTCGGACTGCGTAACCTCGACCTGGTCATGGGGGCCGAACGGCGCGTGGTGTTCGACCTGATCAACGTCATCCAGGGCGATGCCAAGCTCTCGCAGGCGCTGATCCGCGACAAGCGGATCGAGACGCTCTCCATCCTCCCCGCCTCGCAGACACGCGACAAGGATGCGCTGACCGCCGAGGGCGTGGCCAGCGTGATGGCGCAGCTGCGTGAAAAATTCGACTGGGTGATCTGTGACAGCCCCGCCGGGATCGAGCGCGGTGCACAGCTTGCGATGTACCATGCCGACCACGCCATCGTGGTGACCAACCCCGAGGTTTCATCGGTGCGTGACAGCGACCGGATCATCGGCATGCTCGACAGCACTACCGAGAAGGCCAAGGGCGGCGGCAAGATCGAGAAGCACCTGCTGCTCACCCGCTACGACCCCGCCCGCGCCGCCCGTGGCGAGATGCTGCGCATCGAGGACGTGCTCGAGATCCTGTCCATCCCGCTGCTCGGCATCATTCCGGAAAGCGAGGAAGTGCTGCGCGCCTCCAACCTCGGCGCGCCGGTCACCCTGAGCAGCCCCGACAGCCCGCCCGCCCGCGCCTATGCCGAAGCCGCGCGCAGGCTGGAAGGCGAGAAGCTGGAGGTCACCGTACCGGTTGAGCGCAAGGGCCTGCTGGCACGCCTGTTCAAGGGGAAAAGCTGATGAGCCTGTTTGGTTCCCTCTTTGGCCGTAGCGCCAAGACCTCGGCCCCTGTCGCGCGTGACCGCCTGCAGATCCTGCTGGCCCACGAGCGCACCGGCAATGGCAATGAATCCGACCTGCTGAACAAGCTGCAGGCCGAAATTCTTGAAGTGATCAAGCGGCATATTGCCGTTGACCAGGACAAGGTTCAGGTGAAGCTGGACCGGGGCAATTCCGTCTCGATGCTGGAAATCGACATCGAAGTGCCGCAGCAGATGCGCCCCTCGGGCCAGCCTTAAGGCGGCCCGAGGCAGCCCCGCCGGTTACGACAGACGGGGCTCGATCCAGCGCCGCGCATGCTCGAAATCACGCGTGACGGCCGCCTGGGCCGCCACCACGTCGCGCTGGCGTAGTGCGGTGATCAGGTCTTCATGCGGGTGAGTGCGGCCTTCGTGCTCGGCCAGGATCATCGGGCGCGACAGGGCGTAGATCGGCCCGATCCGCATCCACAGGTTGCGCAGGATGTTTGCCGTGAGCGGCAGTTCGGCCAGGGCTGCGACCGTGGTGTGAAAATCGGCATTGAAAGCCGCCATGCCCCCGTCATCCCGCGCGCGCGAGGCATCCATGAACTGGTGCTGCAGGATGATCAGCGCCTCGATACCGTGAGAAGAAGCGCGCTGGGCGGCAGCGGCGGCAAGGCGCATTTCCAGATCCATCCGCAGGTCATGGATCTCGGCAAAGCTGCGCTGGGTCATGGCGGGCACGACAGCGGTATTGCGATCATTCAGTTCCAGCGCATGTTCGGATACAAGCCGCAGCAGCGCCTCGCGCACCGGCGTCGGGCTCAGCCCGAGTTCAGCGGCAAGCGGGCGCAGGACCAACCGTTCGCCCGAGCGATACCGGCTACGGATCAACCCACGACGCACATGATCATAGGCCTCCTCGCTCAAGGCGCGGCGGGGAAGCTTTTCGGGCTGGCCTGCGGTGAATGCTACCATGCGCTTGAGTCATCCTTAATGCAAATAGGTCTTATTAATGCAGATCAATAATGATCTGGCCGTGAATGGCAACGCCTGCACGGGCGAAAAACCTGCCTTACTGCTCATTTTCTTGGGTTTATGGGCGTTTTGTCATGAAAGGCAGGCCATTTGGGGGGAACCACGCGCTCTTTCGGTCCGTTACGCCTGCAACCCCTTCAATAGACCTGCCTCCTGTGCAGGCCACCACAATACAGGGAAACCCATCATGGCCGATGTTGCTGAAAATACGTTCCTGACCGACGTGAAGACCCTGCGCGAACGCGCGAAGAAAGCGATTGAAAAGGGCGCGCTCACCCCCGCCTATCAGGGTAACGTGCAGACCGCCATCGACCTGTTGCAAACGGTGGTGGCGACCGAGCTTGTATGCGTGCTGCGCTATACGATGCATTCCATCTCGGTCGAGGGCATTACCAGCGAGAGCGTGGCTGCCGAGTTCGCCACCCATGCCAAGGAAGAACGCGCCCATATGATGTGGGCAGCCGACCGCATCGACCAGCTTGGCGGCGTGCCCAACCTCTCGCCCGAGGGGCTCGCCACACGCTCCGCCACCGAATACGGCAATGGCGGCAACCTCGTTGAAATGGTGCGCCAGAACCTGGTGGCCGAACGGCTGGTGATCGAGCATTACCGTGAACTGATCCGCTATTTTGCCGATCACGACCCCACAACGCGCATCATGCTCGAAAAGATCCTGGCGGAAGAGGAAGAACACGCAACCGACATGCACGACCTGCTCGTGGCCCATGAGGGGCGTCCGTTCCTGGAATCCTGACCCGGCGCCCTGCCCCTGCTACTTTATACCCTGCGCGCATCCATCCTGCCCCATACCTCCGGGGGCGGGTAGTCTTGCCGCGCGCGTTATACTCCCCTGACCCGAACATGGAGAAACCGGACCATGAACCAGATCATGTCCAAACCGAAAACCTACAACCTGTTCATTGGTGGTGAATGGAGCGCGCCCGGCACGCCCGAGCGTGACACCATCCACAACCCCGCCACTGGCGAGGTACTGGCCAAGGTGGCCGTCGCCAGCGAGGAAGATGTCAACCGCGCACTACAGACCGCACAGAAGGCTTTCCCCGCATGGAGCAGGCTGGTTGCGACCGATCGGGCGGACTACCTGTACCGCCTGATCGAACTGATCAAACGCGACAGTGAAAAACTGGCCCGCATCATCACCTCCGAAAATGGCAAGCCGCTCAAGGAAGCCCGCATCGAGGTCAACTTCGCCATCCAGCTCATCCGCTTCGCCGCCGAGAATGTGCGCAGGCTTGAAGGCAACATCATTCCCGGCAGCCGCCCCGGCGAGAAAATCCTGATCGAGAAGATTCCCCACGGGGTGGTGGCAGGCATCTCGGCATGGAATTTTCCGCTTGCACTCACCGCGCGCAAGCTTGGCCCGGCCCTAGCTGCAGGCAACACATTCGTCATCAAGCCGCATGAACTGACACCGCTGGCCACTTTCGCACTGGCTGAACTCTCGGTCGAGGCGGGCTTCCCCAAAGGCGTGTTCAATGTCGTGACCGGCGGCGGCGCCACGGTGGGCAATGCGCTGGTGACCAATCCCATCACCAAGCTCATCACCATGACCGGCAGCACGCCCGCAGGCCGCAAGATCATGGCAGCTGCCTCGGAAGGGCTGAAGGAAGTGCGGCTTGAACTCGGCGGCAAGGCCCCATTCATCGTGATGGAGGATGCCGATATTGAAAAAGCGGTGGATGCTGCTGTTGCCGCACGCTTCATGAATTGCGGGCAGGTCTGCACGGCCAACGAGCGCACCTATGTGCACACCGCCGTATATGATGGATTCCTTAAACGCCTGCGTGAGAAGGTGGCCGCACTCAAGACCGGCAACCCGCTTGATGAAGCCACCGACATGGGCCCCAAGATCAGCGCCGCCGAGCTCGAAAAGGTCGATGCGATCGTGCAGAAGGCCATCAAGCAGGGTGCGAAGGTCGAACTCGGCGCCAAGCGCCTGACTGGCGGCGCATATGACGCGGGCAACTTCTACGCCCCCACCCTGCTGACCGATGTCACGGCGGATATGGATATTGCGCAGAACGAAGTGTTCGGCCCCGTGCTGTCGCTGATCCGGGTGAAAGACTTCGATGATGCCATCGCCCAGGCCAACAACTCGCGCTATGGCCTGTCAGCCTACATGTTCACGCAGAACCTGAAGAACATCATGCGCATGACCAACGAGCTGAACTTTGGCGAGATCTATGTCAACCGTGAAGGTGGTGAAGCGGCACAGGGCTTCCACCACGGTTATGGCGATAGCGGCATTGGCGGCGAGGATGGCCAGTACGGGCTTGAAGCCTATGTCGATACCAAGACCGTCTATCTGAACGCATAAGGCCTGGCAAACACACCCGAAGCCAGAGCGGCCCGGAGCAATCCGGGCCGTTTTTGTGTTGGCCTCCACGCCTGCGCCATCACGTAACGGATAAAAGTTTCTGGTGAAGCTTTTTTCAAAAGCTTCAAAGAACGCCGCCTTTTTGAAAAAAGGGGACACCCAGAAACCTTTACTCTTTTAACAACCGTTTTTTAAATCTGGCGCATCCACACCGTATCGATCGCATGGCTAGGGCTTTTGTGCATGACCACGCGGGCGCGCTCGCGCGTGGGCAGGATGTTCTGCTGCAGGTTGGGCAGGTTGATGCGCCGCCAGATGTCGCGCGCAAGCTGCTCGGCCTCGCGTTCGGGCAGGTCGGCGTAATGGTGGAAATAGGATGTCGGCTTGCGGAAGGCGGTTTTCTGCAATAGCAGGAAGCGCCGGACGTACCAGTCCTCGATCACCCGCGTATCTGCATCGAGATAGATCGAGAAATCAAAGAAGTCGGACGCCATGAACGGCTGCTCGGACACGGTCTGGAGCACGTTCAGCCCCTCGAAGATCAGGATATCGGGCTGGTCGATCACCTGA
This sequence comes from Komagataeibacter xylinus, assembly GCF_009834365.1. Classification (NCBI taxonomy): domain Bacteria; kingdom Pseudomonadati; phylum Pseudomonadota; class Alphaproteobacteria; order Acetobacterales; family Acetobacteraceae; genus Komagataeibacter; species Komagataeibacter xylinus. The sequence goes on from NZ_CP041348.1 coordinate 589,172, forward strand.
TGGCGGCCGGGAATGATGTCATAGGCCTCATGCGAATAGACCGGCACCTTGAGGTTGCGCCCGCCCGCCTTCAGCGCTGAAAGGAAGCTGATCATCTGCCGCAGGTCATAACTTTCGGGGAAGCCCTTGCGGTGCATGAGGTTGCGCTTTTCCAGCTCGCGCGTGGGCAGCAGGAAGCCATCGGTCGTGACCAGCGCCACATTCGGGTGGTCGGGCCAGCGCGACAGCACGGCCTGCAGCAGGCGGGCAAAGGTGCTCTTGCCCACCCCCACGCTGCCCGCGATGCCGATCACGAACGGCATGGTCACGCCCGGCCTGCCCATGAACGCGCTCTTGACCATGCTGTTCAGGCTGCGGGTGGCCATGACATGCAGGTTGAGCAGGCGCGACAGCGGCAGGTAAATCTCGGTTATGTCCTCGAGCGAGACCGGCTCGTTATGTCCGCGCAGCGTGGCGATATCGGCCTCGCCCAGTGATTGCGGCACATTGGCGCGCAGGGCCGCCCATTCGGGGCGGGGAAAGATCAGGTAAGGCTGCACCGGGCCGGGGGCCGGATGCGTGGAGATGACGGGACGCGCGTCCAGCATGCAGTCCTCCATGCCCTTGTCCTTTCTGCTGTGGCAGTCTGCCCATGGGGGCAGGCCATCTGCCGCGTATCACCATCGCCTGCGCCAATCCAGAGATGGGCCGCCCAATTTAGCGTGTACGCCCTCCACAACCCGCCGCATTCCGCCCATCCTGACACAGACGTGACAATTGTGACACACCGCGCCATGCTGCATGAATGGTATGGACCCCACCGCGCCTCCACCGGGCATCCCGCCCGCAGGCAGGCCATCCGCCCCATGGCGGCTCATATGCCGCGCCACGCCAATGACAGGGATAGCGTCATGAACGACCCGACCATCCACCCGTTTTCCGCCGCTCCCCGGCAGAGCATGCCTGCGGACTGGACGGACGGGCACGCCCGCGCCACCCTGCGCCGCATTCTTGATTCCGCTATCCACAGTGCCCTGCCCGCTCAGGTGCTGGAGCGCTACCTGCCTTCAAAGCCAAAGGGCCGGTGCATTGTGGTGGGCGCAGGCAAGGCGGCGGCAACCATGGCAGCCGCCCTTGAACGCGCCTGGCCGGATGTGGAAATGAGCGGCTGCGTGGTCACGCGCGATGGACACGCCGCACCCACACAGCGCATCCGCGTGCTGGAAGCCGCCCATCCCGTGCCCGACGACCGCAGCGTGGCCGCAGGCCACGCCATGATGGCGGAAGTAGCCGGTCTGGGGCCTGATGACCTGGTCATCGCACTGATTTCCGGTGGTGGATCAGCGCTGCTGGAGTTGCCCAAAGCGGGCGTGACGCTCGATGACCTGCGCACCATCAACCGCGCCCTGCTGCATAGCGGGGCCAGCATACGCGACATGAACGTGGTGCGGCGCCACCTCTCGGCGATCAAGGGCGGCGGGCTGGCCGCGGCCGCCTGCCCTGCCCGGGTCGTGACACTGGCCATAAGCGACGTGCCGGGCGATGACCCGCTGACCATCGCGAGCGGCCCTACGATGGCGGACCCCACCACACCCGCCGACGCGCGCGCCATCATTGCCCATTACGGCATTGCCCTGCCCGAAGCCGCCCGGAACGTGCTGGAACACGATGCCGGGCCGATGGTGCTTTCGCCTGCCAATCAGGTCACGTTGATCGCAACGCCACTGATGGCGCTGCAGGCGGCAGCCAGCATGGCACGCGAATGCGGCCTGACGCCGCTGATTCTGGGGGATGCGCTGGAGGGCGAAAGCCGTGATGCCGGCACGCTCATGGCTGGCATTGCCCTGTCGGCCCGGCTGCATGGCCTGCCCGTGGCGGGGCCCGCCGTGCTGCTTTCGGGCGGCGAGACGACGGTCAGCATCAACCCGGCCGGTCCCGCGCCGGGGCGGGGCGGGCGCAATACCGAGTTCCTGCTCTCCATGGCCTGCGCCCTGCAGGGGCAAGCGGGCATCTGGGCCATTGCAGCGGATAGCGACGGTATTGATGGCACGGAGGACGCGGCGGGTGCGATCATCACCCCCGACACGCTGGCCCGCGCCGAAGCCGCAGGCTGCAACCCGCGCGCCGCCCTGCGCGCGCATGACAGTTACACGGTGTTCCGACAGACGGGCGATCTGGTCATGACCGGTCCCACCCTGACCAATGTGAACGATATCCGGGCCGTGCTGGTGCTGTAAGAGCGTATCTGGAAAACAATATAAAGTTTTCAGGCGCTGCATTTTTTCAAAAAGGCAGCGTTCTTTAAAGCTTTTTGAAAAAAGCCTTACCAAAAACTTCTTTACAGGCGGCTATTTTCTGCCCGGCTTGCCGAAGCTGACCTGCGTGTCAGGCACAACAAAATGCTTGCCATCATCACTGTCGGACTGGTCATCATCGCCAGCCTGATTGGCGTCGTAACCCGATGAGATCATCCGCATCGCCTCAGCATCAGGGGGCGGATGATAATCCTCGGTCGCCCCGTCTTCATTGGGGGTGGGCGGCTTGGGCAGGTGGCGCGAGAGCGGGCGCAGGGCATTGTCTGCATGCGTGGCGTGGTGTCCCTCCCACGCGCTGCGGCCGAGCGGGCGGGGGGCTTCATCCACATCGGCCGGATCATTATTGTCGTCATGCCCGCCGCTACAGGCGGCAAGGCAGGCCAGCAAGCCGATCATTGCAAGACGTGGTCTCATTCCGGCTGCCCTTACCCCCGCTTTTCAGACCCTGCTTCCGCCATGGCACAGGCCACGCCAGAGCGCAGGGACGATAGCCTGTTACAATGGAACAGGCCAAGGGCAATCAGTCCGCCCCTTCCTCATCGGGACCGACCAGCATGGCCTCGGCCACGACACCGGCCTGCTCGCGCACACGGCGCTCGATATCGGCGGCCATTTCCGGGTGGTCGCGCAGGAACTGCTTGGCGTTTTCACGCCCCTGCCCGATCCGCTGGCTGTCACATGAGAACCAGGCGCCGGACTTTTCAACAATGCCTGCCTTGACGCCAAGGTCGATCAGTTCACCTACCTTGCTGATGCCTTCGCCATACATGATATCGAACTCGACCTGGCGGAAGGGCGGCGCCATCTTGTTCTTGACCACCTTGACGCGGGTCTGGTTGCCCGTCACCTCGTCCTTGTCCTTGATCGAGCCGATGCGGCGGATGTCCATGCGCACGGAGGCATAGAACTTCAGCGCGTTGCCGCCCGTTGTCGTTTCCGGGCTGCCGAACATCACGCCAATCTTGAGGCGGATCTGGTTGAGGAAGATCAGCATGGTGTTGGAACGCGAGACCGATCCGGTGAGCTTGCGCAAAGCCTGGCTCATGAGGCGGGCATGCAGGCCGACATGGCTGTCGCCCATATCGCCCTCAAGCTCGGCGCGCGGCACCAGGGCCGCCACGCTATCGACCACCAGCACGTCAATCGCGCCCGAGCGCACCAGCGTATCGGCAATCTCGAGTGCCTGCTCGCCCGCATCGGGCTGGCTGATCAGCAGGTTGTCCACATCCACGCCCAGCTTGCGGGCATAGCCGGGGTCAAGCGCGTGCTCGGCATCGATGAAGGCGCAGGTGCCGCCCTTGCGCTGCGCCTCGGCAATGGCGTGCAGCGCCATGGTGGTCTTGCCCGAGCTTTCGGGGCCATAAATCTCGACAATGCGGCCACGCGGCAGGCCGCCAATGCCCAGTGCTATGTCTAGGCCGAGCGAACCGGTGGAAATCACGTCCACCTGCTCGGACGGACGCTCGCCCATGCGCATGATCGAGCCCTTGCCGAACGCGCGCTCGATCTGGCTCAATGCCCCTTCCAGGGCCTTGCTTTTATCTATACCCGGAGCCTGTGCCATTGCCTGCCTACCTGGTTCGTGTGGAATGAAACCTTAATAACGGGCATTCCGCCCTGCCACGCCAGCCTGAAACAGGGGGCGGGTCATGTTCTGCAATATGGAACAAAACAGGATCATTTACAATGGTCCTGTTCCTTTCCCGCCCTGATAATGATGGCCTGCCAGGCAATAATCGCCGTTCAGCGCGGCCCCATGGCCAGCCCCGCCCCACGCGGGTCGGTCACGGCGGTGCAGGTTGCGCCATCGCCCGGCAGGCCGCGCGGGCAGGAAATGGCGTTTACGCGGCCCTGTGCCGTAACAGGATGGGAATCAGGTGTCTGGCCCGCAAGCAGTTGCCGCATGGCGATGCCGGTAGCCGCGGCCGCATCATTCTGGCCCGACCCCGCCACCACCGCACGGAAGGCGCGGCCCTGGCTGGCAATGGCGGCAGCATAAAGCGGCTGCGGCAGGCGCGCGGGCGAGGCACCGAGCACGATGCCGGTATTGCCCGCCATGCGCCCGGTACCAAACAGGTTGTCCATGCTCAGGCTGCATGCAACTGCCATGCCCCCGTGGTCAACCACGGTAAATGAGGTGGAAGCCGGCAGCGACGGCAACCCGCCGCCCCCTGCCCCGCCTGCATTGACAAAGGCCTGCGCGCGGGCGGTCAGGTCATCACCCGTGCCGCTGGCGTGGCTGCCATTCTGTGCGCGCCAGCCCGCAACACTGGCCTGCGCGCGCGTTGCCGCATCGGATGAGGATGCGGCACGGAACGCCACCGCAGCACCCAGCCCGCCATCGGCCGGCGGCGGCAGGAAGCTGACCTGCGTCTCGCCACTGCTCACGGAGAGCGGCAGCCGCTCGGACGGAATGGCCCCTCGCATGTCGGCCATGGTCAGGCCACCGCCAGCCTTCTGGCTGCCCGCCACGAAGGACTGGCCCAGCGCCCCATTATAAAGATCGCCCACGCCCATGCTGCGGATCTGGTCCAGCGCGCCGGAAAGATGGGTCTGCACCAGCGCATCGCCCTCGGCCAGCGCCTTGCCATCCGAGCGGGCGAATACAGCGCGCACGCCAGCATCAGCCAGAAGCGGCACCTGGACTGCGGCCAGATCGGTGGCAAGCTGGCGGCTCACATTGACGCCATTGGCCGCGAGCGTGATCGCATCCGGCACCATCTCGGAAAATGCGGCCGAGCCATATTGCAGGTGCATGAGGTACAGCCCGCGCGCCAGCATGGGCACCGCTGCCGGGCGGTCGGCATGCGACATGCCCGACCCGTCGGTCGCCCCAGCCACTGGCAGGAACATAAAGGCGCGGCCCCCGTTCTGGTCACCCGGACGGTAGGCAAGGCATGCGCCGCCCGCGCCAAGCGAGGCACGCGAAGGCAGTGTCACGGCCAGGGCCAGCCCCATGGCCGTGGCCGCATCCGCCGCATTGCCGCCGCGCTGGAGAATGTCTCGCCCGACCAGCGTGGCCTGCGGCTCATCGGAGGAGACAGTGCCGATCAACTGCCCCGGTGAGGGGCCAAACATGCTGGAAACGATCTTGACGGGCGAATAGTTCTTGAAGGCGCAGCCCGTAACCGAAAGGGCCAGAACGGCACAGAGCGCCGTACGCATGGACCGACGGGCGACAGGGGTGATCGACGAATGCTCAGGCACGCAACGCTTCTCCAATGGGCAGGTCGGCTTCATTCCGTTCAACAACGCGTAACGACCGCGCGATCATAGCAGACCCTTCACGACTTAGCGGCGTTCCGGGCCATCGGCAACAGGCATGGCGCCCCCACGGCCCCATGGCCCATTTCTTTCCGCTGCCCGATCCTTTACACACCACCCTATCGCGACATGACAACGGAGCAAACCCGTGACCTTTCTTTCGCCCCGCCGGAACCGACCACGCCTGCTGCCCACCCTGCTCGCCACGGGGGCAATCCTGGCTGCCACGGCGGGCGCGGGCAGGGCTGCTGAGGCACAGGCCAGCTTCACCCCTGCCCAGCGGCAGGAAATTGTCGAGATCATGCGCAATGCGCTGAAAACCGACCCCACCATCCTGTCAGACGCCATTGCCGCCCTGCGCAGCAACGCCAATGCCGCCCAGCAGAACGCGGCCCGCTCCGCGCTGGAAAGCCACCACGGCGACCTGACCACGCCCACCGCAAGCGATGGCGTGCTGGGCAATGCCAGGGGGCAGACCACCGTTGTCGAATTCTATGATCCGCGCTGCCCCTACTGCCGCAAGGTGCTGCCCGACCTCGACCGCCTGACGCGCGAGAACAAGGACCTGCGCATTATTGAAAAGGTCATTCCCGTGCTCGGCCAGCCCAGCCTGATTGCATCGCAGGCGCTTGTAGCGGCCTTCGTGCAGGGCGGGCAGGACGCCTATTTCCGCATGCAGGGCGTGGTGATGAACGATTCCGTGCAGCCCACGGTCGAGCGCATGCGCACGCTGGCTGGCCAGGCGGGGCTGAACGCCACCCAGCTGGTCAGTGACATGAATGGTGCAAAGGTCACGTCCATCCTGCAGGCCAACATGGAACTCGCGCGTGCGATCGGGCTCGATGGCACGCCCACCTTCGTGTTCAATGCCCGCCAGATCATTCCCGGCGCCGTCAGCTACGATGACCTGAAAAAGGCCATCGCGCAGAATCATTAAGAGAATAGAAGTTTCTGGGCACCGCCTTTTTCCAAATAAGGCGGTGTTATCCTGAAGCTTTTCTCTGTTGCAGGGTATCGGATCAGGCCCTTTCCCGGCTCCCATGATGGCGGGCGACCGGGAAAGGGCATGTGGCCTCAGGCCATGGCCACGGCAGATGCATCGGCCAGGTCATTGACCCGCAGCAGGTGGCCAAGGGCCGCCACCATCTCGTCCATCATCGCATCCGTATGGCGCGGCCCCGGCGTCAGGCGCAGCCGCTCCGTGCCACGCGGCACGGTGGGGTAGTTGATGGGGGTGGTGTACATGCCGTAATCATTGAGCAGCCGGTCGCTCAGTTCGCGGCAGCGCCGGGCATCGCCCACGGGGATGGGCACGATGTGGCTCGGCGTCATGTTGAAGGGAATGCCCGCTGCCCTGAGCTTGGTGCGGAAGGTATCGACACGCTCGAAAATGCGCTCGCGCCGCCAGTTGTCCTTGCGCACCTGCTTCACGCTTGCCAGCGCCGCCGCCACGACCGCAGGCGGCAGGGCTGTGGTAAAGATGAAGCCCGAGGCGCTCAGGCGCAGATATTCCACGATATTGCTCGAGGCGGTGATGTAGCCGCCATGCACGCCAAAGCCCTTGGCCAGCGTGCCCTCGATGATGTCCACCTGATCGGCCACGCCATCGCGCTGCGACACGCCGCCGCCCTGCGCGCCATACAGGCCCACGGCATGCACTTCATCAAGGTAGGTCATGGCGCCGTATTTGCGGGCCAGCGCGCAGGTGCCCGCGATGTCGGCAATGTCGCCATCCATCGAATACACGCTCTCGAACGCAATCAGCTTGGGCGCATCCTTCGGGGCCGCAGCCAGCTTCGCTTCAAGGTCGGCAAGGTCGTTATGCTCGAAAATGATCGTGCTCGACCCGCGCGCGCCCTTGATGCCCGCAATCATGGAAGCATGGTTCAGCCGGTCGGAAAAGCAGATCCAGCCGGGCATGCTTGTCAGGATGGTCTGGAGCGAGGCCTGGTTCGACACATAGCCCGAGCCGAACAGCAGCCCCGCCTCCTTGCCATGCAGATCAGCAAGCTCCGCCTCCAGCGCGGTGTGCACCGGGCTGGTGCCCGCGATGTTGCGCGTGCCGCCCGCACCCGCCCCATGTTCATGGATGGCGCGGATCGCGGCCTCGGTCACAACCGGCTCGACACCCATGCCAAGGTAGTCATTGGAGGACCAGACCACGACCTCCCGGTCTTCGGGGCAGGCGGGGGTGGATGGCGTGGGTGCGGTCTCGGGCTGCTCGTATAGCGGGTAGCGGTCGGCCAGCCGTGACAGGGGCGTAAACTGCCGGTATCGCCCCTGGGCGCGGATATCGGCCAGCGCCGTCTGGCAGAACCGGAAAAACGGATGCCCATCCACATGATTACTGGACACTGCTGGTTTTCTCCATGGCATACCCCGATCGTGTTTACGGGGCCTTCATTCATTACGCCCACCGTGCGGGGTGGCCCAGGCCGGGGGCGTGAAACCGCCCCTCATCGGTGCCAGGGCTGGCGGTTAACCACCGGCAACGGGGCCTTTATGGCATGATGGGGGCGGAAATTGCAAAACCGCATTGGACTACTCGACGTAAATGCAGACCTGCGTTGCGCTGCCGGCGGGCACGCCCCGGGCATCCATCTCGGTCTGGGCGGTGCCTGCGCCCGCATCCATCACCGCCTGCAGCACCGGCTGGCCATCCGTATCCACCGCCGCCTTCATCTCCGGCAGGCCGCTTGCGCCCCCCACCGGCACATTGACCACGATGGTGAACAGCGCGTTGGGCTTGCGCGCAAGCGCATCGGCCACGGCAGCCCTGACTGCAGGCTGCCAGTGCGCAGGCGGCGTGCCCGCCACGATGGTGACAAGCGGCGGCGCCTCGATGGCCACGATCCTGTGCGCCGGCATGGCAGGCGGGCTGGGCGGATCGCCTGCGTGGCGGTTGAAGGTTTTCTGGCTGACCAGCCGGCACCCGCCCATGGCTGGCAGGCACAGGACCGCCACAATAATGGCACGGCGGGCGAAACGGGGGGACGGACGGAGCATGACCTGCTACCGATACAGTATCCGCCACGCCGGGCATAGGGGCGCGTGCAGCAATGTTGCCGCAGCGCACCGGGCGCAGTAACAGTACTCCACCGGCTCCGACTGATCATACCCTGCTCCATGGACGACGCCGCATGCCCGAAGACCAAGAAGCCCTCGAGATCTCACCTGCCCTGCCGCCAGCGGCCCCTTCCATGCCCGAGCGGCTGGCAACGGCGATCCGCCATGCCATCGGCGTGCATGAAACCGACCGGCGTCATGCCCCGCATGCGCGCGTCATGGCCGGTCTGTGCGCGGTGCTGTGGAGTCGTTTCCTGCGCTTCGACCCGGCCAGCCCCGACTGGCCGGATCGTGACCGCCTGGTCATCTCCTCGCCGCGCTACCGGGTGCTGCCGCGCATCATGGCCGAACTGTCGGGGCAGGCCCCCCGCCCCGACACGCCTGCCGTGACCGACCGGCAGGCCTGCGGCCCCAACGGGCAGGGGCTGGGCGCTGCGATCGGCATGGCGCTGGCCGAGCAGAAGCTGGCGGCCCGCTTTGGCCGCTCGGTGGTCAATCACCGCGTGTGGGCGCTGGGGTGCTGGAGCGAACTTTCCACCGGCGTGGCGCTGGAAAGTGCCGCCCTGGCAGGCCAGCTCGGCCTTGACCGCGTAACCCTGGTGGTGGGCCTGTGGAGCACCGAGCGCGAGGAGGTGGACACCATCCTGCCGCGCTACAGCGCATCGGGCTGGTCGGTGCGCAAGGTCGATGCGGGCAATACCGAACAGATTGCAAGCGTCATCGCCTCGGCCCAGCGCACGCACAAGCCCTGCCTGATCGCGTGCATCGCCCCGCCCGAGACCGATCCGCCACCGCCCTTTGTCGATGATCCGGGCCTGTGGGCGGGGGCTGCGCGGCGGGGTGCCAGCGCGCGGCGCTCGTGGCTGCGCCGCCTGTTCAAGGACCGGCAGAAAGCCGAGTTCGAGCGCATGGCCCGCAACCAGCGCCCCGCCTTCTGGCAGCCTGACTGGCAGCGTTCATGGCGCGAGCACAGTGCGCTGCTGGCCCGTGCCTCGCCAGCTTTCTCGGCCCGGCGCGGACTTGAAACCCTGCATGAACTGCTGCCCGAACTGACCTGCCTGCGCTCGCGCCAGGGCATGATGGCCGATTTTTCCGCCCTGCGGCGCAGCAGTGCCGAGCCCGATCTTTCATGCGGCACGCAGGTGCATGGCATGGCCGCCCTGCTCAACGGCATTGCACTGCATGGCGGGCTGCTGGCTTTTGGCGCCACCACCATCATCGCGGTGGACCGCATGCGCCCCGCCCTGCGCTACGCCGCCATGACCGGCCAGCAGGTGATCTACCTGCTCAGCGATGACGACATGCCGCGTGGCGAGAACGCGGGCGGCTGGCAGCCTGTCGAGCAACTGGCAAGCCTGCGCGCCATGCCCAACATGGCGCTGTTCCGCCCTGCCGACCACCGCGAGACCATGGAATGCATGGAACTGGCGCTGCGGCGTACGACCGGGCCAAGCCTGCTGGTGCTGGAATCCGCCCCCTCGATTGCCGCTGCCGTGCCCGAGCGCGAACAGCATGGCCTGACCAACCTGTGCGCACGCGGCGGCTATGTGCTGGCCGAGGCCGAAGGCCAGCGGCAGGTCACGCTGGTGGCTACGGGGCACGAGGCCATCGTGGCGCTGGCGGCGCGCGCGCTGCTGCGCGCGGCGGGCATCGGAGCGGCGGTTGTATCACTTCCGTGCTGGGAACTGTTCGCCGCCCAAAAAATGACGTATCGTGCTGCCGTGCTGGGAACAGCGCCCCGGATCGGAATCGAGGCCGCATCGGGTTTTGGATGGGATCGCTGGCTTGGGCCGGACGGGCTGTTCGTGGGCATTGACGGGTTCGGGGCCTCCCCCACGCCTGATGCGCCCGACAGCCTGGCTGACATCACGCCCGAGCGGATCTGCCGCGACGCCATGCGGCTGCTCCACGCCCATGCCGGAACCGCGATGGAAACCATGGGAGGAAACGGCGCGCCTCCACCACCCGGGCTGGCATCGCTCGATGCCAGTGTGTGAACATGTCTGACCCTTACGGAGATAATAAGAACATGGCTGTTAAAGTCGCAATAAACGGTTTTGGTCGCATTGGTCGCCTCGTGCTGCGTGGCATCATTGAAAGCGGGCGCACCGACGTGGTGCCGGTCGCGATCAATGACCTTGGCAGCGTGGCCGACAACGCACATCTGCTGTCCTATGACAGCGTGCACGGGCGCTTCCCCGCCGAGGTGAAGGTCGAGGGCAACCAGATCATCATCACCGCCAATGGCCGCACCTACGCGCCCATCACCGTCTCGGCCGAGGCCGACCCCACGAAGGTGCCCTTCAAGGGCGTGGACGTGGCCCTTGAATGCACCGGCCGCTTTACCGACAAGGGAAAGGCCGCCCAGCTGATCACGGCAGGCGCCCGCAAGGTGATCGTGTCCGCCCCGGCCTCGGGCGTGGATGCCACCATCGTCTATGGCGTGAACCAGGACGTGCTGACGCCTGACATGACCGTCATCTCGAATGCCTCATGCACCACCAACTGCCTTGCCCCGGTAGCCAAGGTGCTTGATGATACGTTCGGCATCGAATGTGGCTACATGGTCACCATCCACTCCTACACCGGCGACCAGCGCACGGTGGACACGCTGCACAAGGACCTGCGCCGCGCACGCGGTGCCGCCCTGAACATGATCCCGACCTCGACCGGGGCCGCGCGCGCCGTGGGGCTGGTGCTGCCGCACCTCAAGGGCCGGCTCGATGGCACCGCCATCCGCGTGCCGACCCCCAACGTGTCGCTCGTCTCGCTCGACTTCGTGCCCAAGAAGGCGCCTGCCTCCGTTGAAGAGGTCAACGAAGCCATGCGCAAGGCCGCCGAGTCGGGCCCGCTCAAGGGCATCCTTTCCTACAATACTGCTCCCCTGGTCAGCACCGACTTCAACCACTCGCCCGCCTCCTCCACCTTTGACGCCACCCAGACGGCGGTGATCGATGGCGGCAAGCTGGTGCGCATCTGCAGCTGGTACGACAATGAGTGGGGCTTCTCCAACCGCATGGCCGACACGGCCGCCGCATTCGGGGCACTGTAATGAGTGCCGCAAGCTTCAAGACGCTGGATGACCTTGATGCCACGGGCAAGAAGGTTCTCCTGCGCGCTGATCTGAACGTTCCGGTGCGCAACGCCCAGATCACTGATGCAACCCGCATCCTGCGCCTGCTGCCCACCATTCAGGAACTGGCCCAGAAGGGGGCGAAGGTGATTGTTGTCAGTCACTTCGACCGCCCCAAGGGCAAGCCGGTGCCAGAAATGTCGCTCGGCCCCATTGCCGATGCGCTTGGCGATGCGCTCGGCCGCCCGGTCACCTTTGTTGATGACTGCACCGGCCCCAAGGTGCAGCAGGCCGTTGATGCCATGCACGATGGCGACGTGGTGGTGCTGGAAAATACCCGCTTCTACCCCGGCGAGGAGCAGAACGACCCGGCCCTGGCCAAGGAATTCGCAGCGCTGGCCGACTATTACGTCAATGATGCCTTCTCCGCCGCCCACCGCGCCCATGCCTCGACCGAGGGCGTGGCCCGCCTGCTCCCTTCCTTTGCAGGCAGGCTGATGGAGACGGAACTCAACGCGCTCAACATCGCGCTTGAGAACCCCGCCCGCCCGGTGGGTGCCATCGTCGGCGGGGCCAAGATCTCGACCAAGCTCGACCTGATCGGCAACCTGCTTGAAAAAGTGGACGTGCTGATCATTGGCGGCGCGATGGCCAATACCTTCCTTGCCGCACAGGGCGTGGATGTGGGCCGCTCGCTGCAGGAGGCCGAGATGCACGACACCGCGCGTGACATCATGGCCAGGGCGAAGGAAAAGAACTGCACGATCATCCTGCCGGTTGATGTCGTGACCGCGACCGACTTCAAGGCGGATGTGCCCACGCGCACGGTGCCGGTCAGCGCCATTCCGGCTGATGCCATGGCGCTAGACGTGGGACCGGAAACGGTCAGGCTGATCAACGAGAAGCTCACCACGCTCAAGACGCTGGTCTGGAACGGCCCGCTTGGCGCGTTCGAGATCACGCCGTTCGATACGGCCACCAATGAAGTCGCCCGCGAAGTCGCCCGCCTGACCGATGCGGGCGCGCTCAAAAGCATTGCGGGCGGTGGGGATACGGTCTCCGCCCTGCGCCATGCGGGGGTGGAGAAGCATATCTCCTACATCTCGAGTGCGGGTGGTGCCTTCCTTGAATGGCTGGAAGGCAAGACCCTGCCCGGCATCATGGCGCTTGAAGCCGTGTTTGAGCGGGCCATGCCCATCTGACAGGCCATGCAGTCATGACGTGAAGGAAGGGACCATCATCTGGTGGTCCCTTTTTTCATGGGCGCGCCGCTTTTTTTCAAACAGCCGTTCAGTACCGCGACAGGCCCAGCCGCAGCCCGAAGCCGATGAAGACACAGCCGGTCAGGCGGTCCATCAGGCGTGCCGTCGCCCCCCGGCGCAGCAGGCGCGCGAAGGAATGCGCCATGCAGCCCACCACCACCAGCCATAGCAGGCTCACCCCTGCCTGCACGCCCGAGAGCACAAACAGATAGGGACCGACCTGCACATGCGCCGGCACGAATTGCGGCAGGAAGGAAATATAAAAGACCCCGATCTTGGGATTGAGCAGATTCTGGCACAGCCCACGCAGGAAATGGCCCCGTGGCGGCCCGCGCCGGACGGTATCAGGGGGCAGCATGTCACTGCGGGGCCGCAGCAGCATCTTCACCCCCATCCACAGCAGGTAGGCTGCGCCGCAGACACGGATCGCATCAAACGCCAAACGCGAGGCCGCAAGCAGCGCCCCCAGCCCGGTTGCGGCGGCAAGTCCCCACGCCAGGCAGCCACAGGCGATGCCCATGGCGGTTTCCACCCCTTTCCCCCACCCATCCCGCGAGGCCGTGCGCAGCACGAGCGCCGTATCCAGACCGGGGGTCAGCGCCAGAATGAGGGCCGCAAGCACAAAGGAAAGAAGGGATTGCGAAACCGTCACGCTGGTCTTCCTCATGCCATCGGGGCTGAAATTCCGCTGCTGCCGCCTAGCGGTTGTAGGGGTTGGTATCCACGCGCACGGCCTTGCCGGTGCGGTCGTAATACAGTACGGCGGTGCCGCGTTTCTCCGCGTAGCCATCCGGCTCGCCGGAGGGCGTCCAGAACAGCAGGCGGTTCACGTCTGGCTGTTCCTTGATGCGGTCACCCTTGGGAATGAAGCGGTACTGGCTGTAATCCATATGCAGGGTGGGCAGCGGCGGCTTTTTGGAAAGCTGGTGCATGGTGGCATGGCGCTGCGAGGCCTCGCCGGGGTCTTCATTGCCTGCATCGGCATGACCGCTCTCCGCCATGGCCATACCTGGCGCGACAGCAGCGCCCAGCCACGCAGCAAGGACCAAATGCCGTAACCTGATAGACATGAGCGCAGGCCTTTCCGTTCTTCCCGATTGCGGGGCCACCATCCCCCTTTTCCCGGCCTGACGCAATATCCGCCGTGGCACGCCTGCCTTACTGGAAAGGCAGGTAGCGGAAATCAAAGAAAATTTCGCTCAGGCTGGTCGTGGGCGCGCCGCCCATGCCACCCCATGTATGCACGCGCGAATAGGCCAGTTGCGTGCCAGCCTGCACCGTGCCGTACTGGCCGTGGATGAAACGGTACCATGCCCCGATGGTGAACTCCTCCACCGAGCGGATATTGGCCGTGCAGTTGCCCAGCGCGGCACTGACCGCATCGGAGGCCTCGGTCTCGCAGCCGGTATTGTTGGCCATGGGGTTGCCGTAACCATAAACCCCGCCATTTTCATCAAAATAACTGCGCCCCGAACGCTGCATGCCAAAATAGCCATACACGTCGATCGTTTTGTTGGGGTGCGCGATCACGCCTGCCGTGGTCTGCGCACTCGACAGCAGGGCGGGCGCGCCATTGGCACGCAGCGTGGCATCAGGCAGCAGCACCGAGCCGTAACGGCCAATGCCCTTGCCCGCCAGGCCAGCCAGCCGCACTTCCAGCCGGTGGGGAATGACCGGCAGGATCATCGAGCCACCCACCCCCCAGGCAATGGCGGTGTGGTTCTCGCCCACGCCGTTGCTCATGACCGAACGGTCATGCGGGAAGTGGACAACGCCCTCGACCTCGTAATGGCCCCATGAGGGGTCCCATGCCACCTTGCCAATGACGTCGGGCGCGATCTCGTTGGAATAGTTGGTGGTGGCGCTGCTCAGCCCCACGCCGTTCGAGCCAAGCTTGGCGTAGCCGCCGTTGGCCAGGCTGTATTCACCATTGTCACCCGCGGCAGAGAAGCCGGTGGTGTCATAGATGGTGGCCGGGTTCTCGATCGACAGGCCGGTCCACAGGCGGTGCTTGAGGAAGTCCTTGACGATGCGCACCTGCCACTGCCGCGACCAGGTCTGGCCCGCGAGGATGGAGGATTCAATCGTTTCGGGCAGGCTTTCCTGGCGGGGCACGATGCCCACGCGGTCCGGCGTGAGCATGGTCCAGGCCTGACCGATGAGGAAATGCAGGTCCGCACGCGAATCATCCAGCGTCAGGTAAGCCTGCCGCAGCCGGGGCACGTAGGAATTGCTCTCGTACGGGTTGGTGGTCTCGGCACTCGCGCCAAAATCGGTTTCAACAAAGCCCGCCACGGTCAGATGCGGGTTGAGCTGCCCGCGCGCCATGAGCGAGAAACGCGAATACCGCGCATCGCCATTGAAGTTGGTGGTGTGGAAGTTCGAGCTGTTGCGGAAGGGAATGGCGTTCCAGTAGTTGAAGATGCCCGATGAAACCTGACGGTTCTCGACCAGCGCCGCCGCATCGAAAAACCCGCCAAGGATAATCGCCACCGGGCCAAGGTGGAACACCTTGCTGCCCAGCGCACCCGCCGACTGCGCGCCCACCGTCTCGCGGTTATGGGGGCCGACATTGTTGTTGGCCATGTGCGAGATCAGGTCTTCCTCGCGGTGCGCCACCACGGATTCAACCGTAGGCTGGTCACCAAGTGCGGATGTGGGGTCGGAATAGCCGCCAATATGGGGGCGGCCCGCCAGTTCGCCGCCTGCCACCGCCTGCTGCGTTGCATGGCCTTCCACCGGCACCCAGCCGCCGCGCACATGCCCGCCCGAGCCCGTGACCTCAAGCGGATGGCCCGCGCTGCCACTACCTGCCGCCGACGTGCCGCCAAGGCGGGCGCGATGCTGGGCGATCTGCTGGTGCATGGCGGCGAGTTCGTTCTGCAGGGCCTGCTGCTGCTGCTGCAGGTGGGCCATCTGGCGTTCCATGATATCCAGCGATTCGGGGTCCTCATCGCCCCATGCGGCGGCCATGGGCACCAGAACGGAACACAGCATGAGCAGGCTGGCCAGACGGCCGGCAGGCTTGCCGGAGAGGAACGGAATCTGCATGTATCGCCAGAAGGCCCCAGAACAGGTTTAAGACAGGATGTGACAAAACATGTCCGGCAGGCCGGGTAAATGATAATTTGTTTTAATAAGTCATGATCCGCCGCGCCGTGCTGTTTGTGCCACGCGCTTCGTGGCGGAATACAGCGCTGCGTGCCGCCAATGTTACAAAATGTCAGGACGGCGGGCCGTCAGCGCCATGACCGCATCCTTCCAGAACATGTCCTCCGGCGCGGGGGTCACGCTGCCGGTATCCACCGGGCCGAAACCCGCGCGCTGCAGCAGCACGCCAAGCATGCGCCCGCGATCATCGGGTTCAAGCGCCTGCCACAGCGCCGTGGCCTTTTGCGGTATGAAGCGCGTGCCATATGTAATGATGATCAGGCCACCGGGTTGCAGCACGCGCGCAATTTCACGAAACACCTGCACCGGCTGGCGCAGGTAGGGCACCACATCGCACACAAGCGCGGCATCCATGCTTTCATCAGCGAGCGGCAGGTCGGGGGTTTCGTTGATGTCCTCCACCACTCGGTCGGTCAGGCGGGTATTGGCATCAAGCGCCTGCGCGTTCACGCCGATGCCGATCACGCTGTCGAATTCCATGTCGGGCGGCAGGTGGCTGTCAGGGCCTGCCATCAGGTCGAGAATGTTGCCATCCTCGGGCAGGAGCGTGCGATAGAGCGCCGTGATGGCCGTCTGCGCACCCTGATCGAGCAGGGGGCCGGTAGGTCTGCGCGAATAGAACAGCGTATCGGACTCAGCCGAGGCGACGGTGAAGGAATGCGGGTGAAACCCGTGCAGGTCGTTCATGAATGTGCCAGACAGTGCAGGTGTAACAATGCGATACGGGGTGGGCGTATCACGCCCCATGCCGTGGAGAACAGGAGAAAAGCCGAATGGCCCGTATGATCCATTCCATGATCCGCGTGCTTGATGAAGCCGCGAGCCTTGCCTTCTATGAAACCGCCTTCGGCCTGAAAGTGGCCGACCGGCTTGTTTTTGATAGCTTCAGCCTTATCTACCTGTCGAATGATGAACAGACATTCGAGCTGGAACTGACCGTAAACCACGGCCGCACAAAGCCCTATGATCTTGGTGATGGCTATGGCCACCTTGCCGTGTCGGTGGCCGATGTGGATGCCGAGCATGCCCGGCTGACAGAGGCCGGCCTTGCCCCGCTGGCCGTGAAGGACATGGCCTGTGGCGAGCGGTTCGTGGGCAGGTTCTTCTTCATCACCGACCCCGATGGCTACAGGATCGAGGTGCTGCAGCGCGGAAAGCCGGGGCGTTTTATCTGATCGGGCTTGCAAGCGGGCGCGGGCGGTGTCATCCCGCTCGCATAAAGGGGTAGCGAACCGCTATACAGGACGGATGATGACCGGTTTTTTGAAAATGCACGGGCTGGGCAATGATTTTGTGGTGGTGGATGAGCGCGCGCAGCGCCATGACCTCACGCCTGCCCGCATTGCCGCCCTGTCCGACCGGCACACCGGCATTGGCTGCGACCAGTTCGTGATCCTGCGCCCGGCCTGTGCCGAGGGAGCGGATGTGTTCGTACGCTTTTTCAACGCCGATGGCTCGGAAGCCGGTGCCTGCGGCAACGCCTCGCGCTGTGTGGCCGACCTTGTGGCGCGTGAGAGCGGTCGCACCAGCGTTGGCTTGCAGACCCGCGCGGGCGTGCTGCCCGCCACCATCATCCGCCCCGGCATGGTTACGGTGGATATGGGCGTGCCCGCTCAGGGTTGGGAAGATGTACCGCTGGCCGAAGCCATGGACACGCTTTACCTGCCCATTGCAGGCGACCCGGCGGCGGTGTCGATGGGTAACCCGCATGCGACCTTCTTCCTGCCCACGCCCGATGCGGTGAACCCGTGCGTGGCGGGGCCGGAACTCGAGCACCACCCGCTTTTTCCCCAGCGCGCCAATATCGGCTTTGCCCATGTCACAGCACCTGATGCCATGCGCCTGCGCGTATGGGAGCGTGGCAGCGGGCTGACACGCGCCTGTGGCTCGGGTGCCTGCGCCGCCGTGGTCAACGCCATACGGCGCGGACTGGTCGGGCGCACCTGCACCGTGGCGGTGGATGGCGGCGAACTGAACATTACGTGGCGCGAGGCCGATGGCCACGTGCTCATGACCGGCCCCGCCGTGACCAGCTTTACGGGCCATTTCAACCCTGAAGACTATCCCCGATGACCAAGCCCGAAATCCTGACCTTCGGCTGCCGCCTCAACACCTATGAGAGCGAGGTGATGCGCAGCCATGCCGCGGGGCTGGACAATGTAGTGATCGTGAACACCTGCGCGGTCACGGGCGAGGCCGAGCGGCAGGCACGCCAGGCCGTGCGCCGCGCCCACCGCGAGCGCCCCGATGCCCGCATTGTGGTGACCGGCTGCGCCGCCCAGATCGACCCCGAGCGCTGGGCGGCCCTGCCCGGCGTAACCCGCGTGCTGGGCAACCGCGAGAAGCTTGAAGCCGCAAGCTGGAGCGAGATGGCGCTGGGCGAAGGCCATGCCGTGTCCGACATCATGGCCGCGCGAGAGACAGCGCCGCATCTGGTCACCGAGTTTGCCGGGCGCACCCGCGCATTTGTCGAGGTGCAGCAGGGCTGCGACCATCGCTGCACCTTCTGCATCATTCCCTTTGGTCGCGGGCCGTCGCGCTCGGTGCCGGTGGGGGCTGTGGTGGAGCAGGTGCGCGCCCTTGTGCAATCGGGCTACCGCGAGGTGGTGCTGACCGGGGTGGATATTACATCATGGGGGCATGACCTGCCGGGCAAGCCGCTGCTGGGGCAGTTGTGCCGCAGGCTGCTTGCGCTCGTGCCCGAACTCGAGCGGCTGCGCCTCTCCTCGGTTGATCCGGTGGAGATTGACGAAGATATCTGGAAACTGCTCGAGGCCGAGCCGCGCTTCATGCCTTACCTGCACCTGTCGTTGCAGGCGGGGAGCGACATCATCCTCAAGCGCATGAAGCGCCGCCACCTCACGGCCGATGCCGCCGCTGTCGTGGCGCGCGCGCGGGCGCTCAGGCCCGATATCGGCATCGGGGCGGACATCATTGCAGGCTTCCCGACCGAGGATGATGCGTTGTTTGAACAGACACTCGAATTCGTGCGGGCCAACGCCCTGCCCTACCTGCATGTCTTCCCCTATAGTGAACGCCCCGGCACGCCTGCGGCGCGCATGCCCGCCATTGCGGTGCCCGAGCGCAAGGCGCGCGCGGCACGCCTGCGCGCGGTAGGGGCGGAGGCGGCACGCGCGTTTCATGAACGCCTGCGCGGGCGCACCCTGCGCGTGCTGATGGAAACCGACACGGCGGGCCATTCGGAAGAATTCGCGCCCGTGCGGCTGGCGCAAGGTGCTGTGTCGGGTGCGGGGCGGATCGAGACGGTGCGCCCGGTGGCGGTTGACGATAACGGACTGGTGGCGGAAATTCTCTGATATGGCTCTTGGCTTCTTCTCACGTCTCAAGGCGGGGCTTTCGCGCTCCACGCAGAAACTCAGCGGCGGGCTGACCGCCGTCTTTACCCGGCGCAAGCTTGATGACCAGGCGCTCGAGGATCTGGAAGACCTGCTGATTTCCGCCGATCTCGGCCCCAGCGTTGCGGGCAAGGTGATCGAATCCTTCCGCCGCTCCAAATTCGGCAAGGAAGTGACAGATGAGGAAGTGCGCCAGGCCCTGGCCGAGGAAATTGCCAACATCCTCCAGCCCGTCGCCATTCCGTTCGAGCCTGACCCGAAGCACAAGCCGCATGTAGTGCTGGTGGTGGGCGTGAACGGCACCGGCAAGACCACCACCATTGGCAAGATGGCCCGCTATTATGGCGAGCAGGGCAAGAAGGTGATGATGGTGGCAGGCGATACGTTCCGCGCTGCCGCCGTCGAGCAGCTTCAGGTCTGGGGCGAGCGCACTGGCGTGCCGGTGATTGCGGGCAAGCCCAATGCCGATGCGGCGGGGCTCGCGTTCGAGGCGCTGAAGCGCGCCACAGCGGAAGGCGCCGACCTGCTTTTAGTCGACACCGCAGGCCGCCTGCACAACAAGAGCGCGCTGATGGAGGAACTGGCCAAGATCATCCGCGTCATGCGCAAGTTTGATGAAACGGCTCCGCATTCCGTGCTGCTGGTGCTCGATGCCACCACCGGGCAGAACGCGGTGGAGCAGGTGCGGGTGTTCAAGGAACTGGTCAATGTGACCGGCCTTGTGGTGACCAAGCTCGATGGCTCGGCGCGTGGCGGCATTGTGGTCGCACTGGCCGATGCGTTCGGCCTGCCGGTACATCTGGTGGGTGTAGGCGAACAGGCCGAGGATCTGCGCCCCTTCTCTGCCGAAGCCTTTGCCAAGGGGCTGGTGGGTGATTCCATCAAGGTGGTTGAACGCGACGATGCCCCCGCTACCGAAGCGGACGAGACGCCCGAAGCCGGTCAGCCTCCGGCGCAGTAATGTCCGCGCCCCGGCTTTTGGGGATAACAGATCAAAGTTTCGGGGTGCCGCCTTTTTTCAAAGGGGGCGGCATTCTTTGAAGCTTTTTGAAAAAAGCTTCACCAAAAACTTCTTTATGATTAAAGCGCGTTCAAAGCGCTTTCATCTTTTCTCCTGCTAAAGAAATACATATATTTTTAAGGCCACCCGGCAGCATGGTGATGTATTTTCGAGAAGAAATATTCTTCTTGACAATACTTTTACCATATCTTGATCCATTTCGCAGCACAGGCCTATCGTGATTGCGGCTTCAGGCGCGTTTATGGGCAAAAATTTACTAAAAATTCGGATTTATGAACATTTTTTAATTATTTTATTTTAAATAGCAGGTATTTTACATCAATTCACCCTTATTTTATTAAATATGTTCAAAATATTACAAATTAATTAGATTTTATAGTTTGAAGTCAATTATGAAAATAATGCAATTATCGGGAAATTCTGGAACGGATTCCTCGTGAAGCAAATACTGACATCGATTGCTTTGATTTTCATAGTCGTGATCTGCATTGATGATGCGTTTGCCCAGAGTGAAACCTCCAAGTCCTTGCCCGTCGAGCTTGAACCTTACGCCGCCCATGCCTTTCCGCTTGAAGGCTGGGGCAACGCCGTGGTTGACCCGCAGGTGCCCACCCTGCATGGCGCACCGCATCTGCTTGGCCAATGGTTTGGCGCACGCCGGTGGCTGAACAAACATGGCCTGTACCTTAACTTCGCGGTCAATGAAGAATTCATGGGCAATGTGCGCGGCGGGCGCACGCGCTCCGACGTGCTGGCAGGCCAGGTTGCCGGTGAGCTGGATATTGACTGGCAGCGGCTTGCGCATGTGAGCGGGTTATGGACCCACATGCTCGTCATCAACGGTCACGGGCGCAACTTTGGCTACAACCTTGGTGATTCGGTCACCAACCCCGAGCAGATCTATGGCGGGCGCGGTAATGTCGTGGCGCATCTGGTGGCGATGTATGCCGAAAAGACATTCCTGCACAAACGGATTGTTGTTTCCGGCGGTGATATTCCGACCGGCAGCTTCTTTGCCTATGATTACGTGGCCTGTTCTTTCATGAACGTGTCGGTGTGCAGTAATTTCGCGCCGGGCAAATACGTGCCGGGCGGGCGTGACTGGCCTTCGGGCAATCTGGGCGGGGTGCTGCGCGTTTTCCCGGCCAAGAAAGTCTATCTCATGGGGGGCATCTTCATGGTGTCACCCCATTCCTATAACGGCGGCATTTCTGGCTGGGCGCTGGCCCAGAGCGGGATGAGCAAGGTCACATCACAGGTTGAGCTGGGCTGGATGCCGTGGTTTGGCAAACATTCGCTGCGCGGCAACTACAAGCTTGGTGCGTGGTATGACAATTCGCGTTATCCCAACCTCTATTCCGATATTCATGGCAACTCCTTCCAGCTTACGGGCCAGCCGCGCCGGTATGAGGCGGGCATGAGCACGGCGTGGTTCATGTTCGACCAGATGCTGGTGCGCAACGGCCCCGGTGTGGCGGAGGGCCTGGTGGCAGTGGGCGGTGCGGGCTATTCGCAGGGCAACCTGGTGGCCATGCGCGACCATGAATGGATTGGCCTTGTTGAATCAGGCTCGCCCTGGCACCGCAGGCAGGACCAGATCGGGGCCATGTTCCAGCATATGGACATGAGCAGCACGCTGTCGCTGCAGCAGGAATCATCGCGCGCGCTCGGCCTGCCCTACCTGAGCAACCAGTGGGGGCCGGTATGGGGCGTGCAGCATTGGGAAAATGTATACGAAGCGTTTTACAGCACGCACGTGCTGCGCAATTCCACCACGATGCAGTTTGACTTCCAGTACCTGCAACACCCCGGCGCCACGACGACCTTCCATGATGCTGCTGTGCTTGGTATTCAGTTGACGGCTAACCTTTAAGGGCACGTGGGAAAGACGAGCGGTGTCCGGCATTGTGTCGGCCTACCGTAACCTTTCCATTTTCATCTCTTGTCGCGCATAGCAGACTGGCAGGATACGCCTTCTTTGCGGACGTAAGAAGCTCTGAGCAGCGTTCGCATAGCGGACATACTCGGTTCCAGCTTAACGCGGCCGCTTCGGGCCGATAGCGCTCGCCGTCATGTCAGACGATAAGGGGATCAAGCTATTTTTCACAAAGTGGTCACATTCGCTTTATATTGTATAAGGAATAAATCTTGAAGATGCTCTCAAAATTACAAGCATAAATTTTCTTTGAAAAGAGGAAAAATAATGCCTTGTGAGAAGAGAAATATTTGATGAAACCTCATTCAATAATACGCTACCCCATTCGTCAGGGCGATACCTCATAATGTTAGAAAATATACTTGTAATCAAAAAGTGAACGGCAATTTCTGGCAACATAACCGGAAAAAACGGATTTTCAACAAACCATAAATTTCCTCTAAGATCGGTATAAATTATTGCATTTAACTTGGATGAATTAGCCGCAGGCACCGTAACGATTGTTTTCCCAAACCGCTCAGTCACATTGAACCCATTAAACGCTTGCTCAATTGATGCGCTTGAGGGGCGTGTTTCACCATTACCAATCTGAAATTCCCAAGTAACACTTCTAATATTGTTTGTGCTGGAAATTTCCATTGGAAAGCATCGGCTTTTATTTCCTGTAGTTAAGTGGTAATAATCAGCCATTTCAGGAATCATACTAAGTAAAGTTCCTAAGCTTACATCAAATCTATTTTCATAGAAAGCAATTAGGGAATGAGAGCAATCTATATTAAAAGAAATACCAGGAGCTTTAATTAAATGAGTCGGAAATGCACTAACTAAATCGCTAAAAGTACCACGAGCGCAATCGCCACCAAATTGCGCTTGGATACTGGCCGGAAGATATGCCATCCCATGCGAGCCCGGCAACATATCTTTTCTATAACGGAATGGACTATTTAAAACAATCACACCATATGTATAGGCAGTTAATGCATAGAAGAAATTAAGTGGTTTAACCATTAAAGAGCCATTTCTTCCCGAAAGGAAGAGCTCTCGACCTTGGTTAAAGCAGTTTTTTAATTTTGCGGCTTCTTCTGCTGATATTCCTGCATTTGAACTATTTCCAATAGATGCTTTCCTTATCTTGTATAGTTCTCTTATTTCAGTAATATTCTCTAAACTCTCCGCTAGTTCGAGAGCGGCATCATCAAAATCGAGTGGTTCGATTGGCAACAAACTTAATGGATCTTCACGTGAGAGACGCCTTTTAATTTCATTATGAAGAAGATAGGTATTTTTGGACGGTAAAAGAGCGGGATCTTTGATATCTAGCAGACCATTTTCAATTTCGAATTTGCGCAAGCTGCCAAATTCTCTTTGCTTATCTTTTTCTAATGTCTTCCATTTTCCAAGAATACTATCCTTCTCTTGCAGAAGAGACTCGTAATCAGGGGTTGTAGAAAACATTGGCTGGTTAGATGCAGATGTCTTTTTTAGTTTATCTTGAGAAATTTCTTCAAGCATTTTCAGTAATATTCCAATATTTTATCATTAACAATGATTGAAACAATTTTTTTGCAGTTATTATTAGGTGATAGCATAGAGTATCTCGTTATAACAGAAAGCCTAGACTGTCGCAAACCTGCAATATATGAACGACTGCTTTCTGTTGATGGTACCCGAAAGGTGACATTCAACTCCCCTCCCCAACGAAGTCTGTACAATTGCCGGGCGTACTCCGCTGATGACGTTTCTACGTCTTCGACGAAAGCGAGGCTTATTGAGGTTGCAGAACAGTATCGAAACCGCTGCTGCGGTCCGGAAAACCTTTGTTTGAACCCGCCTAACGTAAGTTAGGATGATTGATGGGCGTCCACGTGGTCGACTGCTGGGGGACTACGTAACAATCTTCTATTGGCCAGGGTTCGCCTTCGACCGTAATTGAGCGTTTAAGATCATCGGACAGTCCAGCTTCACCACACTGTGCTACGAGTAGTATCGCACAGGCGGCGACCGCCTCAATGGCATTACAGAGGGATGCACGTTTGAACTGGCCCTCTCGGTCGTGCTTCACTGCGTTGTATGCGTCATACCATTTGAGTGACACTGTGGGCTTATCGCGAAGCCATTCTGCGAAAGGCTTAATTTCGTCCACTTCGGGGTAGCGTTTGAAGCGGACCGAGTAGCTGCGAAGTCTTAGTGGTTCTGCAAGTTTTATATAGGAAAGAGTGTTTTTGCGCTCATCTTTATTACCATTTGAGACCATGATTCCGGCCATGTGCATTTCGACTTCGGTCGCAGCTAGAATAAGAAGATTGCGAATTTCATGGCCATAAACTTCAAGAGTAGCCTTAGATGGCTCTACGACACGGCAAATCGCGGCAAGATCAGAGACTAATGCTTCCAACTGCGTTTGAGCACTGCGAAAATAGCGTTGTTCGTTGTTGCAATCTGGCAGTCGTGCTTGGACGGTACAGAATTTATCGAGGAGGCCTCCGATAATTGGGCATGCCATGCGGGGGAAGAATTGGCCTGGAGAGTGACGTAGAGGCACGAATGGTCCCGGCGCCTCCAGTCCGTCCAGCCAAGGCGTTTCTTCCCTTATTGCGTCCCAGACAGTTCCACCAGATTTGGCATGGAAGCAATTACCCGGTCCATTCTCAGTGTTCGCTCTGCCCATAAGAAGTGCGCGACTGTTGGTGAACTTCCATATCTGGAGTTCATCCTCGAGGGGGCGAGCAAACCACTCATCGGCTGGGGTGTTTGTCATCACTAAATCAACTCTGTTCGGGATATTCCTGACGGGCAGGATAGGCGATTTTGTAAGAATGCGTTTTCATGGCTCTTTTACGACCAGATTACGGGACAGCGGTATCAGAAACCGTCCGCACGCAGCAAATGGTGCGGGCACGGATGAATGTCCCATGAGTTGAAACACAGTTCTCCGCAAGCTCTTCCAAAATTTCAGTTGAACTTCGACTGCCCCCCACCTGGCAATGCGGAAGGCCACTTCTCGCCTATTCCACTCTAATAGAAGACAGTCTGCTGCCCCCCCAAACCCGCCTATCACCCATTCCCATGCGGGTAAAACACCACCTTGATGCAGTCATCCTTCTTGTCGCGGAATTTCTCATAAAGGGCTGGCCCCTCCTCAAGATCGGCCGAACGATGGCTGATAACGAAGGAGGGGTCGATCTCTCCCTTCTCAATACGCTCAAGCAGGGGCTGAAGATATTTCTGGGCATTGGTCTGTCCCGTGCGCAGGGTCAGGCCCTTGTTCATCAGCAGTCCGATCATGACTGGCCCGAGGGCGCCTGCGTAAACGCCGGGCATCGACACGATGCCGCCGGGGCGGCAGCCCAGAATGGCCTGGTTGAGGGCAAAGGGCCGCTCGAGCGTGGTGGCCGAAAGCAGGGCCGAGCCGACCTTCTGCATCATGGTATCCGCGCCATGGGCTTCCATGCCCACCGCCTCGATCACCGCATCCGGCCCCAGCCCGTGGGTCATTGCAACGAGGGTCTCCTGGATGTTCTCGGTGCCAAAATCGATTGTCTCGGCACCCGCAGCCCGCGCCATGGCCAGCCGCTCGGGCACCTGATCTATGGCGATGACGCGCCTGGCCCCAAGCAGAAAGCATGAGCGGATCGACATCTGCCCCACCGGGCCGCAGCCCCATACGGCGATGGTCTTTTCGGCCTCGGGCGTAATGTCGCAGTATTCGGCGGCCTGATAGCCGGTGGGAAAAATATCGGACAGAAAAAGAACCTGATCATCACTCAGCCCTTCAGGCACGATGATCGGGCCCACATCCGCGTGCGGCACCCGCAGGTATTCCGCCTGCCCACCGGGAAAACCACCCGTAATGTGCGAATAGCCAAACAGCCCTGCCAGCGGGTAGCCGAATGTCTCGGCCTGCTGGCGGCCATTGGGGTTGGTGCGCTCGCAGCAACTCCAGTTGCCCCACCTGCATTGCCGGCACGCCCCGCATGAGATGGTAAAGGGCACCACCACCCGGTCGCCTACCGTAAGGCGGGTGTTTTCTCGGCCCACCTCGACCACTTCGCCCATGGTTTCGTGGCCGAGGATGTCGCCGCACTGCATGGTCGGCATCATGCCGTCCATCAGGTGCAGGTCGGAGCCACAGATGGCGCAGGCCGTTACCCTGATAATGGCGTCATGCCCATCCATAATGACAGGATCAGGCACGCTTTCACAGGTGATCTTGCCTTTTTTCTGCCAGGTCAGTGCTTTCATGGGAAAACGTCCTGCTTGAGGGGAATATCAGGCAGACGCATGGGGGGCGGTATGGTTTTCTGGCCCCCATAAAAGAGAGATCCTGTTCAAAATAGTCCTGATGAAAAACCGAAGTTTTCGGGTGCCCCCTTTTTTCAAAAACACGGCGTTCTTGGAAGTTTTTTGAAAAAAGCTTCCCCAAAAACTTTTATTCTCTACCGCGGGGCATAAAGCTGCTCCAGCATGGGAGCGTCAAGCACATCGGCTGCAGGCCCGTCCGCCATGATCCGCCCCTGTCGCAGTGCAATGGCGCGGTCAAACACGCGGGCGGCGGCAAGCGGGTCGTGCGTGGTGGCCACAATGGCATGGCCCTGCGTGGCGAGGTCGTGCAGCAGGGCGTAAAGCCGCTGCTTCTGCCCGTAATCCAGCCCGGTTTCCGGCTCATCGAGAATGAGCGTGCGCGCCCCCTGCGCCAGGGCACGGGCCAGCAGGACCGCCTGCCGCTCGCCGCCCGAAAGTTCGGTATAGGGCCTGTCCGCCAGATGGATGATGCCCAGCGCGTGCAGGGCGTGGGTGACTTCATCGCGGTCATGGCGGGGCAGGCCCAGCGCAAAAGGTGTTTCCGCCAGGCGGCCCATGCCCACGATGTCACGCACGCTGTAGGGAAAGAGCGGCACATGCCCCTGCGGCACATAGGCAATGCGCCGCGCCACCTCGCGCCGCGTCCATGCCTGCATGGGCTGGCCCTCCAGCAGCACCTGCCCTGCCTCCGGTCGCGTCAGCCCCAGCAGCAGGCGCAACAGCGTGGTCTTGCCCGCGCCATTATGGCCGAGCAGCGCGGTCATCTCCCCTGCCCTGATGCCGAACGAAAGGTCATGCAGCACGGTGCGCCCGGCATGGCTGAAACTGACATGATCCATGCTCAGCACAACACTCATGCCCGCCACCCCCGCCGCAGCAGCGGCAGCACGGCCACGAACAGCGCCACGCCGAGCAGATCGGCAATCAGGCCCACGGGAATTTCCTCAACTGAAAGCGTGCGCGCCAGATCATCGCACACCAGCAGGAACATGCCGCCAAGGCATGCGCTTGCAGGCAGCACCCGCATGTTGCACGGCCCCACCAGCAGCCTTGCCACATGTGGCACCACCAGCCCCACCCAGCCAATCATGCCCGCAACCGAGACCGTGAGTGCTGCCAGCACTGTTGCAGCCCCAATCACGCCATAGCGCAGCGCCATGACCGGAATGCCCAGCGTGCGGGCCTCCTCATCGCCCATGGCCAGGCCATCGAGCATGCGCCCGCAGGCGCTGAGCAGCACGATGCCCACAACCACCGGCCCCACCATCATGCCCAGCGCGCGTGGCGTGACCTGTGTCAGGCTGCCCAGAAGCCAGAACACGATGTCAGGCAACTGGTTCTGCGGGTCAGCCACGTATTTGAGCAGCGACAGCAGCGCCGTAAACAGCGCCGAACTGATCAGCCCGCCAAAGACCAGCATCAGCACGGAAGCCGCATCAAACAGATGCGCCACCCCCACACCACAGGCCACCGCGAGCAGCCCGCCGATGAATGACAGCCCCCCGACACCCGCTGGCCCAAGCCCCCACACAATGCCAAGTGCCGCCCCCGTGCCCGCTCCCGCCAGCACGCCGAGCAGACCGGGCGAGACCAGCGGATTGCGAAACACCGCCTGATACGCCGCCCCCGCTACCGAAAGCGCCGCCCCTACACAGATCGCGCCCCCAATGCGCGGCAGGCGCGCGCCAAAGATCACGCTATGCACCATATGCGCCTGTGGCGTATCGGCCTGTGCCACCAGCCCCATGCTGGCAGCCAGCGCATGCAGCACCTGCACGGGCTGCACCGCAAAGCGCCCGATACAGGCCGAGAAAACCGCAAGCCCCATCAGCCCCATGGCCGCGAGTGCTGCAATCGTCAGCCCGCGCAGCCTCAAGGGGCGTTACCCGGCACGGGCTGTGGCGGCAGGCCTGCAAGGATGCGCTGTGCGTCGTTCTCACCCAGATTGTAGTGGAAATAGGTGCGGTAGAAGTCCCGCGTCAGCGCCACGGGGTCGATGTCCGCAAACAGATCGGGGTGCAGCGTTTTCGCGGCCCAGCTGATCTGGAGCGGCAGTTCGCTGCCATAGCGGTCCCACGGGAACACGCCGGATGGATTGGCATGAACGCGCCCGTTGCGCACGGCATCCAGCCGCTGCCACAGCCCGCCATCGGCAGCGGGATCGATAGTGCCACAATCGGGGCCGAGGATGATGACATCGGGGTTCCACGCCGCCACCTGCTCGGGGGTGACCGGCTTCATGTTGCCACTCACCCCGGTTGCGGCATTGCGGCCGGCCGCCAGCGTGATCCATTCATCCACGATGCTGTCCGCCCCATCCACCCGCAGCGGATGCAGGGACTGGATGTGCAGCACGCGCGGGCGCGCGGCCTCGGCCACATTGGCAAGACGCTCCTGCACGTCATTAACCGTCTGCTTCATCATGGTGCGGTAATGGGTGGCGGTGGCGTGCGCGTGCTCGGTGCCCAAAGCCGTAGCCGTCATATCCACCACGCGCAGCAGGCCATCGACATCCTGAAACGAGGAGACAAGCACCGGAATGCCCACCGCGCCAAAGGCTGTAATGGCAGCCGAGGCCTGCGGCACGAACACAAGATCCACCTGATCACGCAGCAGCGATTCCGCATTGACCTGCGGCCCGTTGACCACCCGCGCCTGCGCAAGCGCGGGAAACACCCGGTACATCCACGGCCGCGCCTGCGGGCTGTCCACCGTCATGACAATCTGCTGCACGCCACCAAGCATCAGCAGCAGTTCGTTATGGGCGAACCACAGATCGGCAATGCGGGCGGGGTGATCGGGCACGGCCTGCGCATGGCCTGCCATGTCCGTTATCTCGCGCGCGCCAGCAGGCGTTACAGCAAGGCCCGTTGCCACGGTGCAGGCCCACAGTGCCGTGACTACAGTCGATCTCCCCCAGTTCACGGTCCTGTCCTCTCTACTGGCCGGTTATTATATCCTTGCAGATATATAGACTAACCGGCCCGGCGCAATCAGCCCCGCAGCGGTTACCTGAAAAGGCCATCCACAAAACATCTCGAAAACATAAGGAAGTTTTTGATGAAGCTTTTTTCAAAAAGCTTAAAAAAAATGCCGCCTTTTTGAAAAAAGGCGGCATTCGGAAGCTTTTAGTGTTTTTTCAAATCTGCCCCTCAGGCTTCATAGGTACTCATATCAGGGCAGGAGCAAATGAGGTTGCGGTCGCCATAGGCATTGTCCAGCCGGTTGACGGGCGACCAGTATTTGCTCGCCGGATGCACCCCGCCGGGCAGGCAGGCGCTTGCGCGGTCATAGACACGTGCCCAGTCGGGGTCGGTCAGGTCTCGCACGGTGTGCGGCGCGTGGCGCAGGGGGCTTTCCTCAATGGTGAGTTCGCCTGCCGCAACCGCGCTGATCTCCTTGCGGATGGCGATCATCGCATCGCAGAACCGGTCCAGCTCTGCCCGGCTTTCGGACTCGGTCGGCTCGATCATGAACGTGCCCGCAACCGGAAAGCTGACCGTAGGCGCATGGAAGCCATGGTCAACCAGCCGCTTGGCAATGTCATCGACCGTAACACCCGTCTCGTCCTTGAGGGGGCGCAGGTCGATGATGCATTCATGCGCCACTCGGCCATTGGCACCCTGATACAGCACCGGGTAATGGGCCGAAAGGCGGGTTGCAATGTAGTTGGAGTTCAGGATCGCGACCTCGGTGGCGCGTTTGAGCCCGGCATCGCCCATCATGACCATGTACATCCACGAAATGGGCAGCACATCCGCCGAGCCAAACGGTGCGGCCGAAATGGCATTGGCCTCGCCATTGTGCGGCGCGCCCGGCAGATAGGGCGCCAGATGCGCGCCCACCCCGATCGGCCCCATGCCGGGGCCACCACCGCCATGGGGAATGCAGAAGGTCTTGTGCAGGTTGAAATGGCTGACATCGCCGCCATAAACCCCTGGCTGCGCAAGGCCCACCTGCGCGTTGAGGTTTGCGCCATCAACGTAAACCTGCCCGCCTGCCGCGTGCACCAGTTCACAGATCTCGCGCACGTTCTCCTCGAACACGCCATGGGTGGAGGGATAGGTGATCATGATCGCGGCCAGCGCATCGGCATGCTTCGCAATCCGGGCCTTCAGGTCCTCGATATCGACATTGCCGTTGCTGTCGCACGCCACAACCACCACCTTCATCCCCGCCATCTGGGCGGAAGCCGGGTTGGTGCCATGTGCGGAAGCCGGGATGAGGCACACATCGCGCCCCATATCGCCCCGCGCGCGATGGTAGCCGCGAATGGCCATAAGCCCCGCGAACTCACCCTGCGCACCCGAATTGGGCTGGAGCGAGACTGCCGCATAGCCGCTGATCTGGCACAGCATGCGTTCAAGGTCGGCAAACAGGCGGGCATAGCCCCGCATCTGGTCGGCAGGCGCGAAGGGATGGATGTTGCAGAATTCCGGCCACGTAATCGGCAGCATCTCCGCCGTGGCGTTGAGCTTCATGGTGCACGAACCCAGCGGGATCATGGAACGGTCAAGCGCCAGATCACGGTCAGCCAGGCGGCGCATGTAGCGCAGCATATCTGTTTCCGACTGGCAGGCCGAGAAGATCGGCTGGGCCAGAAGCGCACCCGTGCGCACAAGGCTTGCGGGGATGGCGCTGCCTGCGGCGGCAAGCCCGGCCTCGATCTGTGCCGCGCGGGCGGCATCGCCACATATGGCAGCCCATATGGCGCGTACCGTGTCCGGTGTCGTGGTCTCATCAAGGCTGATGCCGACATGCGCCCCGTCGACCCGGCGCAGGTTCATGCCCGCATCAAGCGCGCGCGCCATGACCGCATCGGTCTGTGCGCCGGTATTGACGGTGATGGTATCAAAGAACGCCTGCGTCACCACCTCGGCACCAAGAGCGCGTAGCCCTGCGGCGAGGATGGTCGTCAGCCGGTTGATGCGCGTGGCAATCGCCTTCAGCCCCACCGGCCCATGATACAGCGCATACATGGACGACACGATGGCCGGCAGCGCCTGTGCCGTACAGATGTTCGAGGTCGCCTTCTCGCGGCGGATGTGCTGCTCGCGTGTCTGGAGTGCCAGACGGTAGGCGGGCTTGCCGCGTGCATCGATCGACACGCCCACAATGCGGCCTGGAATGTTGCGGCGGAAGGCATCGCGCACCGCCATATAGGCTGCATGCGGGCCACCGGCCCCCATGGGCATGCCGTAGCGCTGCATGGAACCGACTGCAATATCGGCCCCCAATGCACCGGGGCTTTGCAGCAGCATCAGCGCCAGCGGGTCGGCGCACAGGGCGGCGACGGCACCGGCTTCATGCAGCTTTTCAATCCACGCGCGCGGGTCACGGATTTCCCCCGTCGAGCCGGGATACTGGAACACCGCGCCAAACACGGCCTGCGCATCGAGGTCGGTGGCAGGATCGCCCACCACAACCTGCCAGCCCAGCGGCTCGGCGCGGGTGCGGATGACGGCGATGGTCTGCGGGTGGCAGTTGACATCGACAAAGAAGGCATTGGCCTTGCTTTTCGCCACGCGGCGGGCCATGGCCATGGCCTCGGCTGCGGCGGTGCCTTCATCGAGCAGCGAGGCGTTGGCGACGTCCAGCCCGGTCAGTTCAATGACAAGGGTCTGGAAGTTGAGCAGCGCTTCAAGCCGCCCCTGGCTGATCTCGGGCTGGTAGGGCGTATAGGCCGTGTACCAGGCCGGGTTTTCCAGCACGTTGCGCTGGATCACGCCGGGCAAGATGGTGTCGTAATAGCCCTGGCCGATCAGCGAGGTCAGCACCCGGTTCTCGGCCGCAATGGCGCGCAGGCGGGCCAGCGCCACATGCTCGGGCACGCCTGCGCCAAGGCCCATGCTGCCTGCAAGGCGGATGGAGCCGGGCACGGTCTGGGCCATCAGGATGTCGAGCGTATCCGCACCCACCACGCGCAGCATGGCCGCCACGTCATTTGCATCGGGGCCGACATGCCGGGCGCAGAACGCCCCGGCGTCAGCGCCTGTATCTTGCCACAGGGAAGAAGAACCGCAGGAAGAAGACGTCACGGCCAGCATACTCCGTAAGAGGTGGGAACGAGGGGGAAAAATCAGCCAACCAGCGCAGTGTAGGTGGCGTGGTCCATCAGCCCTTCAAGCTGGGTGGCGTCGGCCACGGTCATGCGCACGATCCAGCCTTCGCCCTCGGGGTCGCGGTTGATGAGGGCCGCGTCATCGGTGAGCGCATCATTGAAGGCCAGCACGTCGCCCGTGACGGGGGCATAGATGTCGGATGCCGCCTTGACGGATTCGACCACCGCCACGCTGTCGCCCTGCTCCACGGTGGTGCCGGGGTCGCGGGCTTCGGAAAACACGATTTCGCCGAGTTCATTGGCCGCGTGCGCCGTAATGCCGACCACGGCCACATTGCCTTCAACGCGCAGCCACTCATGTTCCTTGGTGTAATAGACGGTCATGTTCGTGCTTCCTTGATGTGAATATGGGTTTGAAAAAACAGCGAAAAACTAGCGCTTGAACGTGGCTGGCACGAAGGGCAGCGCCACGACGGACACAGGCAGCAGCCGCCCGCGCACGCTGGCAAACAGCCGCGTGGCCACAACTGCATGATCAGTCGCCACGTAGCCCATGGCCACCGGACCACCCACGCTCGGGCCAAACGCACCTGAGGTGACACGCCCCGCAGGTATCTGCCCCGCCTCATCGGCAAACAGTTCCGCCCCGCCACGCACCGGGGCGCGGCCTTCGGCGCGCAGGCCCACGCGGCGGCGCGTGGTGCCATCGGCGAGCTGGTCGGCCACGACCTGCGCGCCGGGGTAGCCACCCGCGCGCGCGCCACCGGGCCTGCGGCTTTTCTGGATGGACCACTCAAGCGCGCCTTCCACCGGGGTGGTGGTCAGGTCGATATCCGCGCCATACAGGCAAAGACCTGCTTCAAGCCGCAGGCTGTCACGCGCGCCAAGGCCTACGGGGGCCACATCGGGCTGGGCCAGCAGGGCGCGGGCCACGGCCACGGCGCCCTCATTGTCCATGCCGATCTCGTAGCCATCCTCGCCGGTATAGCCCGAGCGCGAGACAATGCAGCTTGCGCCTGCGAGTTCCATCTGTGCCACATCCATGAAGCGCATGGCGGCGGCGGCAGGGTTCAGGGCAACGAGTGCGGCCTCGGCGGCAGGGCCCTGGAGTGCGATCAGCGCGCGGCTATCGAGCATCTCGACCGTGCAGGTTTCGTTCAGGGCCTTGTGCACATGGGCGAAATCGGCCGCCTTGCACGCGGCATTGACCACGAGCAGCAGCCAGTCCCCCATGTTGGTGACCATCAGGTCATCGCTGATGCCGCCATCATCGGTGGTGAACACGGCATAGCGCTGGCGGCCGGGCCTGAGGCCCACAATATCGGCAGGCACCAGTGCCTCAAGCGCATGAGCGGCATCGGCAATGTTGCCCGAGCGCGGGCGGATGCGCACCTGCCCCATATGCGAGACATCGAACAACCCCGCCTTGCTTCGCGTGTGCAGGTGCTCGGCCATGACGCCGGCAGGGTACTGCACCGGCATGTCATAGCCTGCAAACGGCACCATGCGGGCGCCGAGTTCGATATGAAGGTCGTAAAGCGGGGTGCGCAGCAGGGGCTGGGTCATGCGGGCTGGGCCTTGTGCAGGTCCGCAGGCACGCGCGCGGCCCCGCATGCCGGGCATGCGGGCAGGCAGGCACGAAACGCGCCAGCGGAACAGATCGGGGGAAATGCGGAGAACACGGTAACGAACAACGTAGGCATGCGGGACTCCTGTCGAATCCTGTGTGGATTCTGAAGTGCCCCTTCTGTCGCATGTGCCTGAGATCGCTATCCCGTCGGCGGGCATCCGGGTTGGCGGACACCTCTTTCCAGAAGTCTTGGCCGACCGGTCCTTTGGCCTGAGAGTTTCCGGGGCGGTTGCTCCTTCGGCGCTGGCGCGGGGCCAGTCTCTCCCGTGTCGACAGAGCTGACTTGACATGACCGGATGCGCCAAGTCAATCCATGAAAATGCGCCATGGTCGTGCACACCATGACACCGCCCACCGCAGGCATTACGTTCTGGGCCTGTAACGTAAAAAGGATGATCCCTTCATGACCACAAGCCCGCTGACCATCGTGGCCGAATTCCGCATTCCCGCCGAACACCGTGACCACTTTCTCGAACTCTGCGCCTATGACAGCGCCCATTCGGTCGCTGATGAAAGCGGCTGCCAGCGCTTTGAAGCCGTCTGCCCGCTCGATGACCCGCAGACCGTGATCCTGGTGGAAGTCTATGATGATGAAGCTGCCTTCGAGGCCCATCTCGCCACCCCGCATTTCAAGGTGTTCGAA
Source organism: Komagataeibacter xylinus (assembly GCF_009834365.1). NCBI lineage: Bacteria > Pseudomonadati > Pseudomonadota > Alphaproteobacteria > Acetobacterales > Acetobacteraceae > Komagataeibacter > Komagataeibacter xylinus. Next base: position 624,251 of record NZ_CP041348.1, read on the forward strand.
GTGGCCGTGAAGGAGCTGGGTGCAGATCTGGTCAGCCTGCGCAAGACCGCCCGCATCGCGCCCCGCGGCTGATCACCTGCCTGCAAGCGCAACAAAAAAGGGCCGGAGGGTTCATACCCCTCCGGCCCTTTTTTTATCTGTGCACCACGATCAGCGCGGCAGGTTCTGCGCGATATAGGGCGGCAGGACGAAGGAGGCGACATGCATCTCCGGCGTCCAGTAGCGCGTGTCTGCAATGCCCGCCTTCTCGGCGCGCGCACGGATCACGTCAGCCGACTGCCGGCCCGGCACGGTGCCCTTGGCGGCAACGCCCAGCGTCATGAACCCGCCCACATAGGTCGGCACGGCGGCAACATAGGCCGAGACATGATCGAAGAACTGCGCACGCCGCGCACTGGTGTCACGCAGTTCATCAGCCTGCATGAACGGCACGCCGCACTGGTTCACGATAATGCCGTTGGCCGTGAGGATACGCGCGCAGTGCCTGTAGAACGAATCGGTAAACAGCACCTCGCCCACGCCGATCGGGTCGGTGCTGTCGACGATGATGACATCGAATGATCCATCGGGCGCATTGGTCACGTATTCAATGCCGTCACCCACGATCACCTCGGCGCGCGGGTCGTTCCAGGCATCGCCCGCAATGCCGGGCAGGAACTTCTTGGACAGGTCGATGACCTCGCCATCGATCTCGACCATCACGGCCTTTTCCACCGTGCGGTGCTCAAGCACGCGGCGCAGCACGCCACCATCGCCCGCGCCGATGATCAGCACGCGCTTCGCATCGCCATGCTCGAGCAGCGGCACATGGGTCAGCATTTCCTGATAGACGAATTCATCGCGTTCCGTGATCTGGACCACGCCATCAAGCATCAGCACCCGACCGAGATCGACATTCTCGAACACAGCGATGTCCTGAAACTGGCTTTTGGTGCGTGCCAGCAGCTTATCCACGCTCAGTTCCTGCCGCCAGCCTTCATACAGGCCTTCGCTGATCCACTCACGGGACATGACCAACCCCCTTTTCCGTCCTAATCGATGCACATGAAAAAGCACGGGCCGGAAATACATCCGGCCCGCCACTTCGACTTTGTTTTACTGAAAAGCATGCCAGGGCGCACAGACACGCCACCCCGGCCACAGCCACTTAAAGCTGCACGCGCCCACGGCGCTGCTCGTCCACCTCGATCCGGCCCGCCTGGAACAGGCGCTGCATGACCGGAATGGCAAGATGCGGATCGCACGCCCCACACATGAAAATATCCACGGCGGCAAAGTTGCGCTCGGGCCATGTGTGGATCGAGATATGACTTTCCGCCAGCACGACCACGCCCGACACGCCACCATTGGGCGTGAAGTGATGAAAGTGACTGTGCAGGATCGTCGCCCCTGCCGTGACGGCAGCCTCGCACAGGGTACGGTCGATCTGTTCCGGATCATCGAGATTCCGGGCATCCCATAGATCGACAAGAAGGTGCGTTCCCGCAAACTTCATTCCGTCTTTCTCGACGAAATAATCCTTCCGGTCGTCCTCGGACGAAAACGGCGCTGAAGAGATCTGGTTATCGCTCGGGTGTTCCGAGACCATCCCCAGTTGAGCAAGTGCGTTCATCACGTACCCCCAAACCAGTAGACAGCCTGTTGGGCAGAATTGCCCCCTTGGGCCAAGAGAGGCGCTGATAGGGCCTGCGGGCCTTGAGGTGCAAGTGTTTTTCGCAGCTTGCGAAAAGTTTTTTGCACCCACCGCTCAACCATCAGCACAAAGTGGTGTCTATTTTGCCGGTTTGCGCTTCGCTTTTGCCGGTTTTTCTTTCTTTTTCGGGCTTTCGGCCGTTTTGGTGCCTGCTGCCACTGTGGCTTTTTTGCCGCGCAACCTGCGCGGCGCCACAGGTGCAGGGGGCGAATCTTCCACCGGCACGAGCGGCCTGTTTTCCAGCAGCGGGCGCAGGAATCGCCCGGTATGGCTCTCGGGTGTGGCCGCCACCTGCTCGGGCGTGCCGCAGGCCACGATGCGGCCACCGCCATCGCCGCCCTCCGGCCCCATGTCGATCACCCAGTCAGCGGTCTTGATCACCTCGAGGTTATGCTCGATCACCACCACCGTGTTGCCCTGATCAACGAGTGCATGCAGCACCTCGAGCAGCTTGCGCACGTCCTCGGTGTGCAGGCCGGTGGTGGGTTCATCAAGGATGTAGAGCGTGCGGCCCGTGGCCCGGCGGGCCAGCTCCTTCGACAGCTTGACGCGCTGCGCCTCGCCGCCTGAAAGGGTTGTGGCCTGCTGGCCCAGCGCCACGTAGCCCAGCCCCACCTTCTGCAATATGGCCAGCCGGTCGCGGATGCGCGGCACGGCGGAGAAATAGGGCAGCGCCTCGTCTACTGACATGGCCAGCACATCGGCAATAGACTTGCCGCGGAACTTCACGTCCAGCGTCTCGCGGTTGTAGCGCGCGCCCTTGCAGGTATCGCAGGTGACGAACACATCTGGCAGGAAGTGCATCTCGATCTTGAGCACGCCATCACCCTGACATGCCTCGCACCGCCCGCCCTTTACGTTGAACGAGAAGCGGCCGGGCTTGTAGCCACGCGCCTTGCTCTCGGGCAGTTCGGCAAACCAGTCGCGGATGGGGCCGAACAGGTCGGTATAGGTGGCGGGGTTGGAGCGCGGCGTGCGCCCGATGGGCGACTGGTCGATGTCGATGATCTTGTCGAGCTGGTCCAGCCCGTCGATGCTGGCATAAGGCGCCGGATTCTGCCCCGAGCCCATCAGCCTGCGTGAGAGCGCCTTATACAGCGTGTCGATCACCAGCGTGGACTTGCCGCCACCCGACACGCCGGTCACACAGGTAAAGGTGCCCAGCGGGAACTTTGCCGTCACGTCCTTGAGGTTGTTGCCCGTTGCCCCGCGCAGCACAAGCTCGCGCTTCGGGTCGATCTTGCGGCGCTGAGCCGGCACGGGAATGCATTTGCGCCCCGAAAGGTAAGCTCCGGTCAGGCTGTCCGGGTTCGCGGCCACTTCCTGCGGCGTGCCGGCGGCGACGATATTGCCGCCATTCACACCTGCGCCCGGCCCCATGTCGATCAGCCAGTCGGCGGCCCGGATGGCGTCCTCGTCATGCTCGACCACGATTAGCGTGTTACCCAGCTTCTTGAGCCGGTCGAGCGTGCCGAGCAGGCGCTCGTTATCGCGCTGGTGCAGCCCGATGGAGGGTTCATCAAGCACATACAGCACGCCGGTCAGCCCCGAGCCAATCTGGCTGGCAAGGCGGATACGCTGGCTCTCGCCGCCCGAAAGCGTGGCCGACCCGCGTGACAGGGTCAGGTAGTCCAGCCCCACATCATCAAGAAAGCGCAGCCGGTCGAGGATCTCGCGCAATATGCGCCGCGCGATTTCGGCGCGCTGGGGCGTAAGCGTGGCCTCCACCGTGCCGAACCATTCCAGCGCCCTGCTGATGGGCATGTCGGATGCCTGGGCAATATTCAGCCCCGCCACTTTCACCGAGAGCGCCTCGGGCCGCAGGCGCGCGCCATCGCACACATGGCAGGGTTTTTCTGACTGGTAGCGCGAGAGTTCCTCGCGCACCCACACGCTGTCGGTCTCGGCCATGCGGCGGCGCAGGTTGGTCACCACGCCCTCGAACGGCTTGGTCAGGCTGTAGGCGCGGCGGTCATCGCGATAGGTGAACTCGATGGGGTCCCTGCCGCCTTCAAGGATCACGTCGCGCACGCCCTCGGGCAGGTCTTCCCACGGGGTATCCATCGACACGCCGTAATGCTTCGCGATGGAGGCCAGTGTCTGGGTATAGTACGGGCTCTGGCTGTTGCGCCACGGGGCGATTGCGCCAGCAGCCAGCGAAAGCGATTCGTCAGGCACGATCAGGCGCGGGTCGAAAAAGGTTTCCTGCCCGATGCCATCACAGGCCGGGCACGCACCCTGCGGGGCATTGAACGAGAACAGGCGCGGCTCGACTTCCTCAAGCGTAAAGCCACTGACCGGGCAGGCAAAGCGCGAGGAAAACACCGTGCGCGGAGCGTCCTCGCCTTCCTTCGCCCCCTTCACCACCTCCTCGGCATAGACCAACCCGTCGGACAGGCCCAGCGCGGTCTCGAAACTGTCGGCCAGGCGGCTTTCAATGCCTTCCTTGACCACGATGCGGTCCACCACCGCCTCCACCGTGTGGCGCAGGCGGCGGTTGAGTTCGGGCACCTCGTCAATGGTGTAGAGCGTGCCGTCCACCTTGGCGCGGGTGAAGCCCTTGCGCTGGAGTTCGGCCAGTTCCTTCTTGCACTCGCCCTTGCGGTCGCGCAGCACCGGGGCGAGCAGCATGAGCCGCGTGCCCTCGGGCATGGCCATGACGCGGTCAACCATCTGGCTGATGGTCTGCGCCTCGATCGGCAGGCCGGTGGCGGGAGAATACGGCACGCCCGCCCGCGCCCAGAGCAGGCGCATGTAGTCATGCACCTCGGTCACGGTGCCCACGGTGGAGCGGGGGTTCTTTGAGGTGGTCTTCTGCTCGATGGAAATGGCGGGGGAAAGCCCTTCGATCGAATCGACGTCAGGCTTGCCCATCAGCTCAAGGAACTGTCGCGCATAGGCCGAGAGGCTCTCCACGTAGCGGCGCTGCCCTTCGGCATAGACCGTATCGAATGCCAGCGAGGATTTGCCCGAGCCGGACAGGCCGGTCATGACCGTGAGCGCATCACGCGGAATGTCCACATCGACATTCTTGAGGTTATGCGCGCGGGCACCCCGCACGCGAATGGACTGCTGGCTGACATGCTGACCCGCCGGAACCTGCCCCGGACGCGAAGAAACGCTCATGAACTCTCCCTGTTCCGATCCCGTAAGGGGTGCGGATGCTGGCCGCGATATCCGGCCCTGTCATATCTGGTCCCGCCGGTCCATTCGGACAAGGGCCGCACTACGCATGAGGCGCGTGGGCAGGCACTGCCCGCCCCTCGCAATTTATACGATGATCCTTTAAGATCGCTACACCTCTATTCGCCACGGCGGCCCACGGGCAGCCAACGTGGCAACCGGCGGGGGCCAGCAGGCCGCAATCCGCCGGACCCATATTCGAAGGACAGCATATGGCGGGCAGCGTCAACAAGGTCATTCTGGTCGGCAATCTGGGCAAGGACCCCGAAGTGCGGAACAGCCAGAGCGGGGCAAAGATCGTCTCGCTCACCCTGGCCACGAGCGATACATGGAATGACCGCGCCTCGGGCGAGCGGCGCGAGCGCACCGAATGGCACCGGGTCGTGATCTTCAACGACCGTCTGGGCGACGTGGCCGAGCGCTTCCTGCGCAAGGGCCGCAAGGTCTACCTCGAGGGCACGCTGCAGACGCGTAAATGGACCGACCAGAGCGGCCAGGACCGCTACACCACCGAGGTGGTGATCGACCGCTTCCGTGGCGAGCTCGTGCTGCTTGACAGCAACCGTGGCGGTGACGCCGGTGGCGGCGATGACATGGGCGGCGGCTATGGTGGCGGTGGTGGTGGCGGCTACAGCGCGCCCGCGCGCAGCCAGCCCCAGCGCAACGAGCGCCCGGCAGGCGGTAGCAGCGGCGGTGGCGGTGGCGGATGGGACGCCCCCGCCGGTGGCAGCGATCTGGATGACGAAATTCCGTTCTGATCCGCCCCTGCCCCCTGCGCGGCGCTTCGCGCCAGGGGGCAAGCCATGCTATGAGAGACGCAGGGATATGATGGCTGCCTTCCGCGCCATGCCTGCCTTCCGCTCCACCCCCGTGGCCCTCTGGCCGTGGGGATGGATAACCCTGACATGACGGAACTGCCTTGACCGAGATACCCGACGATCCCCTGCCCCCGTCCGACATGCTGCCGGTCACGATCGAGGAGGAAATGCGCTCCTCCTATCTGGCCTATGCCATGTCCGTCATTGTCAGCCGCGCCCTGCCTGATGTGCGCGACGGGCTGAAGCCGGTCCATCGCCGCATCCTGTATTCCATGCGCGAGAGCGGGTTCACGCACGACAAGCCCTACCGCAAATCGGCCCGCGCGGTCGGTGACGTGATGGGTAAATACCACCCGCATGGCGACTCCTCGATCTATGACGCCATGGTGCGCATGGCGCAGTCGTGGTCGATGCGGGTGAAACTGATCGACGGGCAGGGCAATTTCGGCTCGGTGGATGGCGATTCGCCGGCCGCCATGCGTTATACCGAGGCCCGTCTGGCCAAGGCCGCCGCCTTCCTGCTTGATGACATCGACCGCGATACCGTTGATTTCCAGCCCAACTATGATGAAAGCGAGCAGGAACCCAAGATCCTGCCCGCCGCCTTCCCCAACCTGCTGGTCAATGGCGCATCGGGCATTGCGGTGGGCATGGCCACCAATATCCCGCCGCACAACCCCACCGAGATCATCGATGCGACGCTGGCGCTGATCGCGCGCCCGGACATGACGCTCGATGACCTGCTCGAATACGTGCCCGGCCCCGACTTCCCCACCGGGGGCACCATTCTTGGCCGCGCGGGCATCCGCAGCGCGTTCGAGACCGGGCGCGGCTCGGTCATCATCCGCGCCAGGGCCGAGATCGAGGAAATCCGCAAGGACCGCAAGGCCATCATCGTCACCGAGATCCCGTATCAGGTGAACAAGGCCACGTTGCAGGAGCGCATTGCCGACCTCGTGCGCACCAAGCAGGTGGAAGGCATTTCCGATATCCGCGACGAGAGCGACCGCTCGGGCATGCGCATCGTCATCGAGATCAAGCGCGAGGCGACGCCGGAGGTGGTGCTCAACCAGCTCTACCGCTTCACGCAGCTCCAGACATCATTCGGCGTGAACATGCTCGCCCTTGATGGCGGCCAGCCGCGCCTGATGGGGCTGAAGGACGTGCTCGAGGCGTTCATCCGCTTCCGTGAGGACGTGATCCTGCGCCGCGCACGCTTTGACCTCAACAAGGCCCGCGACCGCGCCCATCTGCTCGTCGGCCTCGTCATTGCAGTCGCCAACATTGATGCCGTGATCGCGCTGATCCGCTCGGCACCCGACACGGCCGCCGCCCGCGCGGCCCTGATGGCGCGCGCGTGGGATGCAGCCGACGTGGCGCCGCTGCTCGAACTCATCCATGATGAAGGCAATGTCATCGTGGACGGCAGGGTCCACCTGACCGAAGCGCAGGCCCGCGGCATCCTTGAACTGCGCCTGCAGCGCCTGACCGGGCTGGAGCGCGACAAGATCCAGAGCGAACTCTCGGAAGTGGCGGTCAAGATCAACGAGCTGCTGGAAATCATCGCCAGCCGCCCGCGCCGCATGGAGGTGATGTGCACGGAACTCGCCACCATCCGCGCCGAACTGGCCACCCCTCGCGCCACCGACATTGCCGATTACGCCGGCGACCAGACTGATGAAAGCCTGATCGAACCCGGCCAGATGGTTGTCACCATCACGCGCGAGGGCTTCATCAAGCGCACGCCGCTTGATGTGTTCCGCGCCCAGAACCGCGGCGGGCGTGGCCGCACGGCGGCAGGGCGGCGGGGTGATGACATCATCGTCCGCTCGTTCAACGCGCATACCCACCAGTGGGTGCTGTTCTTCTCATCGGGCGGCAAGGCCTACCGCGAGAAGGTATGGCGCCTGCCCGAGGCCAGCCCCACCGCCAAGGGCCGCGCGCTGGTCAACCTGCTGCCCGACCTGGGCAGCGATACGATTACCGCCGTCCTGCCGCTCCCGCAGGATGAGGAGCTGTGGGAGAACCTGCATCTGGTGTTCGCCACTGCCTCGGGCAGCGTGCGGCGCAACCGGCTGAGCGATTTCCGCAACATCCGCTCATCCGGCCTGATCGCCATGAAGCTCGATGAGGACGATCGCCTGATCGGTGTCGCCACCTGCCGTGAAGGGCAGGACGTGTTCCTTGGCACGCGCAATGCCCGCTGCATCCGCTTCCAGATTACCGATGACACGCTGCGCGTGTTTGCCGGGCGTGGCAGCTCGGGTGTGCGCGGCATCAAGCTGGCCGAGGGCGACAGCGTGAACAGCCTGTGCGTGCTGAACCATGTCGAGGCCACGGTGGAGGAGCGCGCCGCCTACCTGCGCATGGCCAATGCCCGCCGCCGCGCCGAGGCCGCCGCCAATGGCGAGGAAGCCGAGGAGGTCGTTGCACAGGATGACAGCGAAGCCGCCGAAGACCTGCCCCTGACCCCCGAGCGCTTTGCCGAACTTGAAGCGGCGGAGGAAGTGCTGCTGATCGTGAGCAATGCGGGCTTTGGCCGCCGGTCTTCCGCCTATGACTACCGCGTGAGCGGGCGTGGCGGCCAGGGCATCAACAACATGACCTTCTCGGCCAACAAGCGCGGCAACGCGGTGGTGGCGACCCTGCCGGTGCTCGAGGGCACGGATGTCATGCTGGTGACCGATGCGGGCCGCCTGATCCGCCTGCCGATCGCGCAGGTCCGCATCATGTCGCGCCAGGCCAGCGGCGTGACCCTGTTCCGCCTGAACGATACGGAAGAGGTGACAAGCGTCTTCCCCGTGATGGATGATGGCGAAGAAGGCGAGGACGATGATGCCGCCGAGGTCGCCACCCCTGATGCTGGCAGCGATGACTGAGGCCTCTCCCGCCCGCACCGGCTTCTATCCGGGCACGTTCGATCCCGTTACCTGCGGGCATATGGATATCATCGAACGGGCTGCGGGGCTGATGGACCGGCTGGTGATCGGCGTGGCCGAAAACCCCGACAAGCACCCGCTCCTCCCCCTTGAGGAGCGGATCATGTGCCTGCGTACCGATATCGCCCCGCTCAATGCGGGGCGGAGCATTCCCATCACCGTTGTCGGTTTTACGGGGCTGGTGGTTCATGCGGCGCGTACGCATGGGGCGCATGCAATCATTCGCGGGCTGCGGGCGGTTGCGGATTTCGAATACGAGAACCAGATGTTCGGTATGAACCAGCACATGGCCCCGGACATTGACACGCTGTTCCTCATGGCGCGCGAGGGACACCAGTACGTCTCCTCACGGCTCGTGAAGGAAATAGCCAAGCTGGATGGGGACATTTCCGGTTTTGTCCCTCCCTTTACGCGCAGGCACATGCTGAGCCGCCTGCGCGGCTGACGGGCCGGGGCCGCGCCTTACGCGGCACAGCCCTCCCACACCCCTTTTTACGAAACGGATCACGATGTCTGCTACAGAAAACAAGTCCGACCTGATCAACGTCGATCTCAAGACAGGACGGGTGGTGATCCGCCTGCGTCCCGACATTGCGCCGCTTGCGGCAGAGCGCATCCGCACGCTGGCGGCGGAAGGCTTTTACGACAACACGCCCTTCCACCGCGTGATCCATGGCTTCATGGCGCAGGGCGGCGACCCCACGGGCACCGGCACCTCGGGCAGCAAGCTGCCGGACCTGAAGGCCGAGTTCACCAACAAGGCCAAGTTCGAGCGCGGCACGGTGGGCATGGCCCGCACCATGAACCCCGATAGCGCGAACAGCCAGTTCTTCATCATGTTCGAGCCGTCGCCGCATCTTGATGGCCAGTACACCATCGTGGGCCAGGTGATCGAAGGCATGGACCATATCGACCAGATCAAGCGTGGCGCGGGCCAGAGCGGCATGGTGCAGGACCCCGACCGCATCATCAAGATGCGCCCGGCTGACGCCGAAGCCTGATTGATGACCCGCCGGGCGGCGCTCCCTGCCGCCGCCCGGCGCTATTGGGCCTGCATAAACGGCACGCGCAGGTTGACACTCCCGCCGTGGATGTTTAGAGACCTGCCCAAGGCGCCATGCCCCGGTCTGACCGGCAGGCAGGCCCCTTGATAAAACAGGTCATGTGAGCCGGTAGCTCAGTCGGTAGAGCATTCGACTTTTAATCGAATGGTCGTGGGTTCGAATCCCACCCGGCTCACCAGACCCTTCCCCTTTTCTGTTTTTATGGCCCCTGCGCTCCTGTTGCGTGGCGTAGGCGATGTCTGTTCGCGCATGCCTGCACGAACACAGGTGCTGCGACTTCATTTCCCCAAAATCTCGATATAACCACCATGGACCACCGCGGCCCGTGGCGACAGGTCGTGGCCGGATGCGGATTTTCTGGAGCCGGATGGGCTTCGGAAAAATGCGTTTTCAAACAGCTTCACATTCGTTTTAATAATTAAGTTATCTTATTGCTATTTTTTTTATAATTTTATGTCTTGATCTAGGTCCGTTTTTGCAAATAAATGGCCTTCCGCCATGCGGTCACAGGATATTCGCACATTCCGGCCGCTTTCCCTCCCGCTATCGTTGCCGGTGCAATGGATGGCGAGCCTGCTCTGGCACAGCCCGGCGCAGGTGCTTCAAAGTCTGTGAGATGCCATGAGCCTGCACCCCGTCCTGACCGCCGTGACCGAGCGGGTCATTGCCCGTTCGGCCCGCACCCGTAAGGCCTATCTGGACCTGATCGCCCGCGAGCGTGAAAACGGCATCAGCCGCCCGCGCCTGGCGTGTGGCAACCTGGCCCATGCCATTGCCGCATCAGGCAACGACAAGGCGGGCCTGCGCGGGGCGGGCGGCATGAATGTGGGCATCATCACCGCCTATAACGACATGCTCTCCGCCCACCAACCCTATGGCCGCTACCCTGACCAGATCAAGCTGTTCGCGCGTGAGGTGGGCGGCACGGCGCAGGTGGCAGGCGGCACGCCCGCCATGTGCGATGGCGTGACGCAGGGCCAGCCGGGCATGGAGATCTCGCTGTTCAGCCGTGATGTCATTGCGCTCTCCACCGCAGTCGGGCTGAGCCATGGCATGTATGAAGGCGTTGCCATGCTGGGCATATGCGACAAGATCGTGCCCGGCCTGCTCATGGGCGCGCTGCGCTTTGGGCACCTGCCCACCATCCTGATTCCGTCCGGCCCCATGCCATCGGGCCTGCCCAATAGCGAGAAGCAGCGCATCCGCCAGCTTTATGCCGAGGGCAAGGTGGGCAAGGACAAACTCATGGATGCGGAATCCGAATCCTATCACGCAGCAGGCACCTGCACCTTCTATGGCACGGCCAACACCAACCAGATGCTGATGGAGGTGATGGGCCTGCATCTGCCCGGCTCCTCCTTCGTGCCGCCCAACAGCAGGCTGCGGCAGGAACTGACGCGCGCCGCCATCCACCGCCTGAGCGAGATCGGCGCGCGCGGCGAGGATTACCGCCCGCTGGGCCTGTGCGTTGATGAGCGTGCCATTGTCAACGCCGCCGTGGGCCTGCTGGCCACGGGCGGGTCGACCAACCTTGCCATCCACATTCCCGCCATGGCGCGGGCGGCGGGCATCATCATCGACTGGACCGACCTCGACCAGCTCTCCGCCATCGTGCCGCAGCTCACCCGTGTCTACCCCAACGGGTCGGAGGATGTGAACGCCTTCCACAACGTGGGCGGCATGCCCAGCCTGATCGGCTCGCTGCTCGATGCGGGGCTGCTGCACCCCGATATCCTGACCGTGGCGCGTGGCGGCTTTGATGAATACCGCAAGAAGCCCGAACTGCGTGAGGATAAGGTGGTGTGGGAAGAGGCTGGCCCCTCCACCAACGAGAGCATCCTGCGCGCGCCTGCCAACCCCTTCCGTACTGATGGCGGCATGAAGGTGATGGAGGGCAATCTGGGGCGCGGCATCTACAAGACCAGTTCCGTCGCACCCGAACGCTGGACCATCGAGGCCCCGGCTGCCGTGTTCGACCATCAGGAAGATGTGCTGACCGCCTTCCGCGCGGGCAAACTCGACCGCGACGTGGTGGTTGTGGTGCGCTTCCAGGGTCCTGCCGCCAACGGCATGCCTGAGTTGCACAAGCTCACCCCCACCCTGGCGGTGTTGCAGGACCGGGGGCACAAGGTGGCTCTCGTGACCGATGGCCGCATGTCGGGCGCGAGCGGCAAGGTGCCCGCCGCCATTCATATCGGGCCGGAAGCCTATGTGGGCGGCCCGCTGTCGCTGCTGCGCGATGGCGACATGGTGCGCGTGTGCGCCCAGACAGGCCGCATCGAGGCGCTGGTGGAAGCCAGCGTGCTGGCCGACCGCACGCCCGCCCGGCCGCCTGCGCCGCAGTTCGGCACCGGGCGCGAACTGTTTGCGCTGATGCGCAATAACGTGGACCTGCCCGAGCAGGGGGCCTCGGCCATTCTTGCCTCCATGGACCACATGGCGGCACAACAGAGCGCGTGAACCCCAACGCCTTGCACAAGGGAGCCGACATGGCCCGCATTGAAGAGATCATGACCCTTGCCCCGGTTATTCCGGTGCTGGTCATTCACGACCCCGCCCATGCCCGCCCGGTGGCCGAGGCCCTTGTGGCCGGTGGCCTGCGCGCGCTTGAGGTCACCCTGCGCACCGACTGCGCGCTGGAAGTCATTGCCGAGATGGCGAAGGTGGAAGGCGCCGTTGTGGGCGCTGGCACCGTGCTCAATGGCGATGACCTCAAACGCTCGGTCGATGCCGGAGCCCGCTTTATTGTCAGCCCCGGCCTGACCACAGGTGTGGCACAGGCGGCACGGGCGAGCGACGTATCGCTGCTGCCCGGCACGGCCAATGCCAGCGACATCATGCGTGGGCTGGACCTTGGGCTGACGCATTTCAAGTTCTTCCCCGCTGTGGCGGCGGGCGGCATCCCGGCGCTGAAAGCGCTGTCCGCCCCGTTCGGGCAGGCGCGTTTCTGCCCCACCGGCGGCATCAAGGCCGAGACCGCGGCCGACTGGCTGGGCCTGCCCTCCGTGCTGTGCGTGGGTGGCTCGTGGCTGGTACCCGCCGGTGCGCCGGACGTGGCGGCCATTACAGCCCACGCAAAGCAGGCTGCGACCCTTAAGGGCTGATAGAAATAGAAGTTTCCAAGTGCCGCCTTTTTGCAAAAAGGCGGCATTCTTTTTTTGAAGCTTTTTTGAAAAAAGCTGCACCAAAACTTTCCTTAACTTAAATACCCGCTAACAATCCGCCTCTGCGCTCGCCTTTCGGACCATGACACCATAGGGTCAATGACAGTCACTCAAAGGAACGGACCCGTTATGGAGCAGACCACGGCGGAAGAGATTGTTGCGCACAATGCACCCTTCAGTTCCCACTTCCGCGATGATTCCTTTCTCGGCAGGCTGCATGAGGAATGGGTATGGGATGAAGGCGCGTTTGCACGGTTGAATCAGGCCATCACCTGCCTGACCCACCATAAATGCCAGGATGCCACGATACGCGCGCAGGCGTTCGACATCTTCAGCTACATCATGTCCGTCGCATTGCTCAGCCATTGTAATCCTGAAGATCTGTACAGAATCGCCAACATGGATACCGAACTGTTCTGGGCAAGACGCGAAGAAGTGCAGAGAGTGTTCGACCACTTTCTGGGCAGCTGGCAGTTCCGCCAAGCCTGAAGCAGCCCCGCCCTACCACACCCGCCGGAAGGTCAGGTTGTAGCGGCACGGCCCTGTAACCGGGTGCTGGCCTGCCCGCAGCGGCGCGATGCCGTGAAAGACATGCCGCGACGGGCCACCCCACACCACAACATCCCCATGTAGCAGCGCAATGCGCCGCACCGGGTCCGCACGCCGCAACCCGCCCCACTGAAAAATGGCGGGCAGGCCGAAAGAGACGGAAACGACAGGCGCATCCGCCCGCTCGTCATCATCCTGATGCAGCCCCATCCGCGCACCGGGGCGGTAGCCGTTGATCAGGCAGGTATCGGGCGCAAACCCCTCATACCCCGCAAGCCTTGCTGCCGCGATGGCCCACTCCCGCCACGCAGGCGGCAGGGTGGGCCAGGGCTGGCCGGTCATGGGGTCACGGGTTTCATAACGATGGCCCTGCGCGTCACTGCACCAGCCTGCCGCCCCGCAACAGGTCATGGCGACCGACATGCTGCCGCCGCCCGCCACTGTCATGCGCCGGAAGGGGGCGAGCCGGGCAATCTGCTTTATGCCCGCCAGCATCGCCTGCGCCTGTGACGCGGCATGACCGCGCAGCACGGTGGCCCCGGCATCAAGCGCTTCATGCTTCGGGGTGGATGCAGGTGGCGGGTCGAGCATGAATTCCTGCTGCGCCATATCCTGTTTCCCCCTGTGCCTGGCTGCGAACCGTAAGCGTGTGTTTGTTTCCGGGTGATGCCGGTTTTTAAAAAAGGCAGTGTTGTTCGAAGCTTTTTTTTTCAAAAATCTTCGAAAATCCTTCTTACAAAAAAAGGGGCACCCGCAATGGATGCCCCTTCCCCACGAACAAGACAGGGCGCACTCAGAAGCTGTTATCGTCGCCCGCGTCAAACCCGCCGTCGAAACCGCCGCCATCATCGCCGCCAGCGCCACCGGCATCAAAACCGGAATCCGCCGTGGTGCCACCACCGGCAAACGGGTCGGCGCCGCCGGTGCCTGCCGTGCTGTCACCGTAGTTGTTATTGATGATGGTCTCGCCCGTGCCACCCTGGGGCATGCCGCTGGCAAAGCCGCCATCATCATGGTGCCCGCTGAACAGGCCGGTCAGCGCGTTGCCCATCATCATGCCACCGGCCACGCCAGCCGCCGTGGTCAGGGCCGAGCCAAGAAAGCCCGAACCACCCGAGCGGAACATGCCCGGCTGCATGCCCTGCGGATAGACCGGCTGCGGCGGCGGTGACGAAGGCGCTGCAGCCCCACCCCAGCCCGGCGGGGGGGCTGCCTGCTGCGCGCGCTGGCCACCACCAAATATGCCGCTGAGGAACCCGCCCCCGCTACCACCCGATGCCTGCTGAGGCGGCACCTGCTGCTGCATCTGCTGGATCTGCTGCTGCGCCTGCTGGAGCTGCCACTGAAGCTGGCGAATCCGGTTCTGCGCCTCGGCAAGGGCCGCTTCCTGCACCACGGCGGTCTGGGTGATGCGGTAGCGGGCTTCAGGATATTTCTGGAACATCTGCCCGATATACTGATCGGCCTGCGGGTCGATCGGCGGGAGGGCGGTTGTCGTCTGCGGCACGCTGCCGGGGGCATTGCCCCCCACGCGGGCAAAAAACTGTGTAATCAGTTCGCGTTCCTGGTCATTCATCCTGTCTGTCCTGCCTTGGGCTGGGATACCGTATCCCTGCTGATGTGGTCCGTGCGGGCGCAATAAGCAAGGCCCCGCCCTGCCATGCGGGGCCGCTTTGGGCGTATGCCACGCCCGACCTTCCGGTCGGGGCCGCATAACGGTATGCTGTCCGGCGATTTTGCGCCAGATGGCGCAGACCTCTACCCGTTTACCGGAGCATCTCTTTCATGGACCCGGCCCCCGTGCCCCGATCACCCACCTCACCGCGCCCGCTGTCCTTTCAGGGGCTTATCCTGAAGCTGCACCAGTTCTGGTCCGATCAGGGCTGCGCCATCCTCCAGCCCTATGATACGGAGGTGGGCGCGGGCACGCTCTCGCCGCACACCACGCTGCGCGCCCTTGGCCCCAAGCCGTGGAAGGCCGCCTACGTGCAGCCATGCCGCCGCCCGTCGGATGGTCGCTATGGCGAGAACCCGAATCGCCTGCAGCACTATTACCAGTACCAGGTGCTGCTCAAGCCCACGCCGGAGGAGAGCCAGAAGCTGCTGCTCGACAGCTACCGCGCCATCGGCATCGACCCGCTCGAGCACGACATCCGCTTTGTGGAAGATGACTGGGAAAACCCCACCATCGGTGCCTGGGGCCTGGGGTGGGAAGTATGGTGCGATGGCATGGAGGTGACGCAGTTCACCTACTTCCAGCAGGTTGGCGGCATTCCCACCGTCATGCCCTCCACCGAACTGACCTACGGGCTGGAACGGCTGGCGATGTACGTGCAGGGAATCGAGAATGTCTATGACCTCGATTTCAATGGCCAGGGCCTGAAATATGGCGATGTATTCCTGCGCGCCGAGCAGGACTATTCGCGCCATAACTTCGAGGTGGCGGATGTGGAGATGCTGCACCGGCACTTCATCGATGCCGAGCGCGAATCCACAGCGCTTGCCGAGGCAGGGCTGGCCCAGCCCGCCTATGACCAGTGCCTCAAGGCCAGCCATCTGTTCAACCTGCTCGACGCGCGCGGCGTGATCAGCGTAAGCGAGCGCGCCGCCTATATCGGCCGCGTGCGCAACCTGGCCAGGCGCTGCTGTGAAACGTGGCTGGCGGGCGAGGAATAAGAGATCATGCCCGAACTGCTTATCGAACTCTTCTCCGAGGAAATTCCGGCCCGCATGCAGGCGCGCGCGGCGGCCGACCTTGAACGCCTCGTAACCGAGGCCCTTGCCGCCCTCAAGCCGCGCGCGGCCACGGCCTATGCCAGCCCGCGCCGCATTGCGCTGTCGCTTGAGGTCGACGCCACCGTGCCCGGCAGCACGGTCAATGAGCGCGGCCCGCGTGAAAGCGCGCCCGAGAAGGCACTGGCCGGCTTCATGCGCAAGCATGGCGTGACACAGGATGCACTGGTGGCCGAGAACGGCTTCTGGGTGCTGCATCGCGACATTCCGCCCGTTGATGCCGCCACCCGCATTGCCGATGTGCTGCCCGGCCTGCTGCGTCGCTTCCCCTGGCCCAAATCCATGCGCTGGGGCGTGGGCAGCGCCTTTACATGGGTGCGCCCGCTGCGCCGCATCGTATGCCTGCTTGATGGCAGGGTGGTCGATTTCACGCTGGCGGAAGGCGAGGATAACGGCCATGGCCTGAAATCGGGCAACCTGACCGAAGGCCACCGTTTCACTGCCCCCGGCGCGTTTGCCGTAAGCAGCACCAGGGACTGGCTGGAGGGCCTGCGCGCCCATCAGGTCGAACCCGATGCCGCCTGCCGCCGCACCACCATTGCTGAAGGTGTCGCCCGCCTTGCCAGTGAGGAAGGGCTGAGCGTAGTAGCTGATCCCGGCCTGATCGACGAAGTGGCAGGGCTGACCGAATGGCCGGTGCCCTTCCTTGGTCAGATCGATGATGAATTCATGACCCTGCCGCCCGAGGTGATGCAGGTTTCCATGCGGGTGAACCAGCGTTACTTCGCGCTGCGTAATTCGGATGGCTCGGCCGCACCCCGCTTCGCCTTCGTGGCCAACCTGCTGCCCAGTGATGGCGGGGCACTGACCATTGCAGGCAACGAGCGCGTACTGCGCGCCCGTTTTGCCGATGCCCGCCACTTCTGGGATCTCGACCGCGCCAACACGCTGGAAAGCCGCGTGCCCGCACTCGACCGCATCGTGTTCCACGCAAGCCTTGGCAGCCAGGGCGAGCGGGTGAAGCGCATCGTGCGGCTTGCGGGCATTCTTGCAGGCATGACCGGGGCCGATCAGGCTCAGGCCGAACGCGCGGCCCTGCTGTGCAAAGCTGATCTCACCACCGGCATGGTAGGTGAATTCCCCGAGCTTCAGGGCATCATGGGGGCCTATTACGCCCGCCACGATGGCGAGCCTGCTGCGGTTGCCGATGCCATTGGCGCGCATTACATGCCACGCGGCCCGCTTGATGCGGTGCCGACTGCTCCGGTCTCGGTGGCTGTGGCGCTGGCCGACAAGATCGACATGCTGGTGGCCTTCTTTGCCGCGGGCGAGAAGCCGGGCGGCTCGGGCGACCCGTATGCGCTGCGCCGGGCGGCCCTTGGCGTCATCCGCATCATTCGTGAAAACGGGCTGCGGCTGGATCTGGCAAAAGTGTTCTGGGAGGCAGCCCAAGGCCTGCCCGAGGCACTGCGCCTTGCCCCCGATCTGGACGTGCTGCCCGAATTCGTGGCTGACCGCCTGCGCGTTCAACTGCGTGGCGAGGGCGCGCGGCATGACATTCTGGCCGCCGTATCGGTAGGCAATACCGATACCGACATCGTGCGCCTGCTGGCCCGCGCCAAGGCCATTGCCGACATGCTGGAAACCGATGACGGGCGCAACATGCTTGCCGCCACCAAGCGTGCCGCCAATATCCTGCGCATCGAGGACCGCAAGGACGGCCCGCATGAGGGCACGCCCAACCCCGTGCTGTACACCCAGCCCGAGGAAAAGGCGCTGGCCGATCAACTGGCCACGACCATCCCTGCCGTCGAGCAGGCCACGGCGCAGGAACGCTACGCCGATGCCATGCGTGATGTCGCTTCCCTACGCCCCGCGCTGGACCAGTTCTTTGACAAGGTAACGGTCAACGACAACGACCCCGCCATCCGCGCCAACCGACTGCGCCTGCTGTCGGAACTGTGCCGCATGACGGTGCTGATTGCCGATTTCAGCCAGATCGAAGGCTGATAAATCTTTAAAAAACAAAAGTTTTGGGGTGCCGCCTTTTTTCAAAAAAGGCGGCATTCTTTTTGATTTCAGCCTCAGGCCAGATACACCAGCCGCGCGGGCCGGTTACCATGCACCACCACCACGGCATTCTGCCGGAACCGCCGTGCGAGTACCAACCCACGCGCAAGCCCCACCTGCACGCCATAAAGCGGCTCGGACCATCTTCCCAGCCGTCCTTCCCCCAATGCATGGGGCAACCCTGCCAGGCATTGCGCAAGCCGCGCCATCATGCGCCGGTTCCAGCCATCGGGCCGCAACCTGCCACCGGGGTTGCATGCGCTGAGCAAAACAATATCGCCCGCGGGCGCACGCCCCGGCCAGCCCGGCCTGTGCCCGATGCGAATGACCGGCATGCCGGGCACATGATAGGTGCTGAGCCGGTAGGAGCGGTGAATGGCAGGCGTGGGCGGCACGATGGCTGCCATCAGTCCTTTTCCCCCGGCGTGGTCTCGCCAAAGGTGGAATTGCGATGCACCCACGCTGACATGAGCAGCCCGAAGCCGAACATGACCATGAGCATGGCCGACCCGCCATAGGAGATGAGCGGCAGCGGCACGCCACCCACCGGGATCGCCCCCATCACCATGGACAGGTTGACCGCACAGTACAGGAAGAAGTTCATGGAAATGCCAAGCCCGAGCAGCCGCCCGAACTGGTTGCGGCTGCGCATGGCGATCAGCATGCCGCCAAATACCAGCAAAAGCAGCATGCCGATCACGGTGATGCCGCCCACGTACCCCCATTCTTCCGCAATCATGGTGAAGATGAAGTCGGTCTGCTTTTCAGGCAGGAAGTTGAGCTGCCCCTGCGTGCCCCGCAGGTAGCCCTGCCCCCACATGCCGCCCGACCCCAGCGCGATCTTGGACTGGATGATGTTGTAGCCTGCACCGAGCGGATCACTCTCGGGGTGAAGGAAGGTGGTGACCCGCGCCTTCTGGTAATCATGCAGGTGGCTGTAGGCGATTTTGGCAAGGAAGGGCATGGGCAGCACCAGCAGCGCAATCTGCCACAGCCGCATGCCCGCCCCGAAGAACATGCTCGCCCCCACCGTGCCGATAATGACGGCGGTGCCAAGGTTTGGCTCCTTGAGCACAAGGGCCACCGGCAGCAGCACCATGAGGGCAGGCGGCACCAGCATGAGCGGGTTGCCCATGCTGCGGTAACTGATCTTGTGAAACCACGAGGCCAGCATGAGCACCAGCGCGATCTTGGCCAGTTCCGAGGGCTGGACCTGCATGCCCCCCAACATCAGCCACCGCTCCGCCCCCTTGCCCACATGCCCCATGCGCAGCACCGCAACGAGCAGGATGAGCGAGAAGATGTAAAGCGGCCACGCCATGCGCACCAGAATGGCCGGACTCATCAGCGCTATGCCCAGCATCATGACCAGGCCAAAGCAGAAGCGGATGGATTGCGGCCCGGCAAACGGCCGCGACGTGCCACCACCTGCCGAATATAGCGCCCCGTAACCGATCACCGCCAGCGCGCAGATCAGCAGCACGTACAGCCAGTTGACCTGCCACAGCTTGGTCAGGATCTGGAAATTGGGTTCGGCGCGCAGCAGGCGCTTCTGGAATTTCATTCCATTCTCCACAACAGGCGTGGGCGGTGGCGGGGCACGCGTGGCCCGTATCAGTCCACCTCGGCCTGCGCCACTTCCTGGCCCGGCGGTTCGCGGTGGTTGACCGGGTCGCGGCGCAGGGTATCGGTCATGATATCACGCGCAAGGGGGGCGGCCACATCCGCACCCGCATTGCCGTGTTCGATCACCACGGCCGTGGCGTAACGCGGGGCATCATAGGGCGCGAAACAGATGAACAGCGCATGGGGGCGGTATTCCCATGGCAGGTTGGCGGAGTTGAAGTGCCCGCTCTCGCGCATGGCGCGCGAAACACGCCGCACCTGCGCCGAACCGGTCTTGCCCGCCATCTGCACGCCCGGAATGTCCAGCCGCGCCTTGGGAGCGGTGCCGCCTTCCTCATTCACCACGGCGTACATGCCCGCCCGTATGTCTTCAAAAAAGTGCTCGGGCATGTCCATGCCCGGTGCGCGGCCCAGATCGGTCAGGTCCGCCATGCGCCCTGCCACCGAGCGGATCAGGTGCGGCTGCACGTTGCGCCCCGTGGCAATGCGCGAGGCATAGGTGGCAAGCTGCAGCGGCGTGACCTGCACGAAGCCCTGCCCGATGCCGCTGACAATGGTGTCGCCACCATTCCAGTGATGGCCATGCGCGCGCCGCCATGTGGGCGTGGGGATCAGCCCCTGGCGCACATGCGGCAGTTCGATCTCGGGCAGCCTGGCGCCAAGGCCAAACAGTTCGGACGTGGCCGCGATGGGGTCCATGCCGGTGCGGCGCGCCACTTCATAGAAGAACACGTCGCACGAATATTTCAGCCCCTGCCGCAGGTTGATCGTGCCATGCCCGTAGCGCGACCAGCAATGAAAGCGCGTGCCGCCCACATCGATATAGCCGGGGCAGTTAATGCGGTCGGAGGGGGAGAGCGTGCCCGCGCGCAGTGCCGCCATGGCCACGGCAGGCTTGAAGGTGGAGCCGGGCGGATACAGGCCCGACACCGCCTTGTTGATGAGCGGGGTCTGGCTGTTGTTGGTCCACTCGATCCACTGTGCCTGGCTTACGCCACTATCGAACAGCGAAGGGTCGAAGGAGGGGTTGCTGACCATGGCCAGCACCTCACCATTGCGGCAGTCCATCACCACCGCGCTGGCTGACTGGTCGCCAATGCGACCAAGCACCTGCTGCTGCAGGCCGCTATCGATAGTGAGCGCGATCTCGTCGCCCGCAAGGCCGGGGTCGCGGTCAAGCTCGGCCATCACGCGGCCCACCGCGTTGACCTCCATCTCCACCGAGCCTACCTGCCCGCGCAGGTTCAGATCCTGTGTCTGCTCAATGCCCGAGCGCCCCACGCGCATGCCCGGCAGGGCGAGTTCGGCATTGTGCACCACGTCCTTTTCCGCCGGGGGCGCGACATAGCCCACCACATGCGCCATGAGCGGGCCGAAGGGGTAGACGCGCGTGGTGCCGACATCGATCAGCACACCCGGCAGGGAGGGCATGTTGAGTTCCAGCCGCGCCATGTCATCCCATGACAGGAAATCACGCAGCATGATGGGGATGAACCGCCGCTTGTGGCGCAGTTCATGCTCGATGCGCACGCTGTCGCGCGGCTCGAGCGGCACGAGCTGGGCAAAACGCTCGAGCGTGCCGTTGATGTCACTGGTTTCCTCGGCCAGAAGCAGGGCGCGCCAGTTGATGCGGTTGGCCGCGACCGAAATGCCGAACCGGTCGGTAATGCGCCCGCGCGGCGGGGCGAAGAAGCGTTTGCTCAGGCGGTTGTTTTCCGCAAGCTTCGCATAATGGCTGCCGTTGAGAACCTGAAGCCCGTACAG
This sequence comes from Komagataeibacter xylinus, assembly GCF_009834365.1. Lineage (NCBI taxonomy): Bacteria > Pseudomonadati > Pseudomonadota > Alphaproteobacteria > Acetobacterales > Acetobacteraceae > Komagataeibacter > Komagataeibacter xylinus. Next base: position 645,854 of record NZ_CP041348.1, read on the forward strand.
ACGTTCACCCAATGCCCCGAGCACCGCGCCCTGGGCTGCCATGAGCAGCAGGGCGCGACGGGTAAAGACGCCACGGGAGGGATTCTTGCCCTCCTCCGGGCGCGACATGAGCCGGTTGCCGGATTTCTTCTTGCGTAACTTCATTCACTCATCCGGCACGCAGGCCGTGGCACCGGCTTCAGGCGCGGTCCGCGTTATTGACGACAAAACGGTAGGTCCAGACAAATCCCGTATACAGGACAGGAAAGCTGCCAAAGGCCAGGACTGTCTCGAACACAAAGGGCAGAAACTCCACAATATGCAGCGCAAGCGCGCAGCACAGCACCCATTGTAGCGCCGTAACGCCCACCATCACCACGCCAAACACAAGCCAGAGAATAAAAAAATTAACCCGTGCCAGTGTATAACGCCCCGACAGGGCCACACCATGCACGATCAGCATCATGAGCAGCATCACGCCTGCGGGGCCAAAACTCAGAATATCGGCCCATATGCCCAGCACGAACACTGCCAGTGAGGGCATGAGCACCGGCACGAACACCGACCACAGGAAGATGGTGGCCATGATGATGGCCGGCATCAACTCGACCTGCCCTGGCAGGTTGAGCGGTGCCGAGAGCACCAGTGTGGCAAAGAACACGAACAGGAACGGCACGCTGCTGCGCACGCCATGGTCGATACGGTAGCCCAGCCCCGAACGGGGCTGGATGCCGGGGCGGATCGGGGGGGGCGTGAAGGCTTTCATCCGTGCAGGCCCTGATCGGGGTGCGCGGGCAGGGGCATGGCACCGCCACCTGCGGGCAGGGGCACGCGACCCGGCGCATCGGGTGGCACCACGCTGTCCTCATAATCGAACACGCGCAGCATATCGACATGGTCGAGCGCAGCCGCAGGCACAACCACCGGCTGGCCGGGGCGCAGGTAATGCACATGCCCCACCGGCAGGCCTGCGGGCAGGCTTTCGATCTCGCCATTGGTCACGACACGCTCGCCCTCGATCGGCACATTGTCCTGCGGGTAGAAGATGATGCGCGGCAGGGCCGAATTGTCGCCCGCCATGATGGCCGCCGCATGGCTCGATTCAAGCGTAACCGGCAGGCGGCTTGACGAATCGGTAATCAGCAGCACGCGCGCCGAGCGCCGCCCCACCTCGGTCACGCGCCCGACCAGCCCCGCGCCATCAAGGGCGATCCCACCCTTGCGCACCGCCGTATCGGGGTTGAGGGCCAGCAGCACCGCGCGTGCGTACAGCCCGCTGGTATCGCGCACCACCCGCCCGCTGACAAAGGTGGGCGCGTTATCGGGAATCCAGTGCAGGTTGGCCTTCAGCGTCGCGTTTTCATCGGCAAGTGCCGCGGCCACGTCATACCAGTGGCGCAGCGATACGTTCTCGGTGCGCAGACGGATGTTTTCGGCCTCGAGGTTGCGGATATCCTGCAGGTTGCCAGACACCCAGCGCAGTTTTTCCTGCGGCCAGGCCACCAGCCCGTAGGCGGGGGCGAGCAGGTCGGCGGTGTTCATGCGCAGTTTTTCAATGAGGCCGCGATCGGCCTTGCCCAGCAGGATGACGCCGCAGGCCACGAGAATGAGGGCAGGCAGCACAAGCTTGCCCAATGCCTGGCGGAACTGGATGGAGACAGGCATCACGCACGCTCCCCACGCGCGGCGCCTGCGCCATGCCGGTCGGATCGTTCACTTATGCCTGCTCGCCGGACCTGCATCGTCCTGCGTCTCCCCCCTCGGCACGCCGCCCTGCCTTGCGCCGTGGGCGGCGGCCGTCGTTAGTACATGCTGGTCAGTACATTGCGCAGGCGCTTCATTTCCTCAAGCGCGCGGCCCGTGCCCATGGCCACGCAGGACAGCGCATCCTCGCCCACCGTAACCGGCAGGCCGGTTTCGCGCCGCAGCACTTCATCAAGCCGGTACAGCAGCGCGCCGCCACCGGTCAGGACAATGCCCTTGTCCACGATATCGGCCGCAAGTTCAGGCGGGGTATTCTCAAGCGCCGTGGTCACCGCGTCAAGAATCTGGCTGACAGGCTCGGCCAGGCTCTCGGCAATCTGCGCCTGCGAGACGACAACCTCGCGTGGCACGCCATTGATCAGGTCACGCCCCTTGACCTCACGCCACGGGCCGGGATCGTTCGGGTCATCGGGCAGCATGGCCGAGCCGAGGTGGATCTTGATCTGCTCGGCCGAGCTTTCACCAATCAAAAGATTATGATTGCGGCGGATGTAGGAGATGATCGCCTCATCCATCTTGTCGCCGCCCACCCGCACGGAGCGCGCGTATACAATGCCGCCAAGCGAGATGACGGCCACTTCCGTCGTGCCACCGCCGATATCGACGATCATGCTGCCCGAAGGCTCGGTCACCGGCAGCCCCGCACCGATGGCCGCCGCCATGGGTTCCTCGATCAGGAATACCTTGCGCGCACCGGCACTTTCAGCGCTTTCCTGGATGGCGCGGCGCTCGACGGCGGTGGAACCCGACGGCACGCACACGATAATCAGCGGGCTTGCGAACATGCGGCGGTTATGGACCTTGCGGATGAAATGCTTGATCATTTCCTCCGCCACCTCGAAGTCCGCGATCACGCCATCGCGCAGCGGGCGGATGGCCGTGATGTTGCCGGGCGTGCGGCCAACCATCTGCTTGGCTTCCTCGCCAACTGCGAGAACCTGCTTCTTGCCCCGTACCTCTGCCAGCGCGACGACCGAAGGTTCGTTCAGGACGACGCCACGCCCCTTCACGTAAACCAGCGTATTCGCCGTGCCGAGGTCGATCGCCATGTCAGCGGAAAGCAGACCCAGTACACGAGCAAACATCCAGAACTCCCGACAACAACCACCAGACAGGACCGTCCATCTCCCGACCGGCGGCACCGCATGCCCTCATGGCATACCTGCGTCACGTCGAAAACCGTCTGGGTATGGTCGAGGGATTACCGGCGCATGCAGGCAGGGGCAAGAGGCGAGTGAGTTTTAATTTATTAAAATCTTCACAGCCGGGCGGATTGTTACAAATTGCCCCTCTTTAGTCATGGTCAAACCACCCTCGCCGCTTCATCTATAATCCTGTACCAGGCGGAAAGCGGGCCATCGTGGCATCGCCCGCCATAAAAGCGGAAAAACCTACATGAAGACTTCATCGCCCCGCATGACCATTCGCCCGGCACTGCTGCTTGCGGCGACATTGTGCCTTGGCCTTGGCGCATGCGAGGACACGCGCGACCCCGGCCAGCGCGCCATTGGCGGCGGCCTGCTCGGCGCGGGCGGCGGCGCGCTGATCGGGGGGCTGGCGGGCGGCGGCCAGGGTGCCGCCATTGGCGCGCTGGCCGGAGCGGCGGGGGGCGCTGCCATCGGCGCTGGCACCACGCCGCGCAACCGCCCCCGTGGCGAGGCACCTTCCACCGTATGTGCAGGCGGCCGTGTGCTGCCACCGGGCTACGGACCGCAGAGCTGCCCCGAGGCTGCGGGCCAGCGCGCGGGCTATGGAAACCAGCGCGGCTACGCCACCCCCAGCTACCCCCAGCAGGGCGGGTATGGGCAAGGGGCGTATGGCCAGAGTGGATATGGCCAAGGCGGATACAGCCAGGGCGGATATGACCAGAGCGGCTATTACGGCCAGCAGCAGGGTGGCTATGCCCAGCCCTATGGCTACGGGCAGGAAAGTGGCTACCCGCAGCAGGGTTATGAAGGCGAAGGCGGCTACTGAGCCCCATGACACAACGCCCCGCCGTGACATGACACGGCGGGGCGTTATGGCGGCATCCGGAGTGATGCCTTTTATTTAAAATGGCAGCGTTTTACGAAGCTTTCTGAAAAAACGCTTCACCAGAAGCTTTTCTCCACTCAGGCTTCGAGGGCGGCAGGCTCGGCCCGGTCGCGCTTGACCAGCAGCTTGTTGAGCGCATGCACATAGGCCCGCACGGCCGAGACCAGCGTATCGGCATCGGCACCCTGGCCATCGACCAGCTTGCCATCTTCTTCCAGCCGCACGGAGGTACGGGCCTGCGCATCACTGCCCTCGGTCACGGCACCGACGGAATACAGCTGCAGCGTCGCGTCATGCGGCACGATGGCGCGGATGGCGTTGAACGCGGCATCGACCGGCCCCTGCCCTTCCGCATGGCCTTCGCGGCGCGCGCCATCGACTTCCAGCACCAGATCGGCGGTGGCGGGGCGGCGCGAGCCTGCGGTTACATCCAGCGAGATGAAGCGGATGCGGGCATGATCGCGCACTTCATCATCAACCAGCGCCACCAGATCCTCGTCGTAGATGACCTTCTTGCGGTCGGCCAGATCCTTGAAGCGGGCGAACGCCTCGTTGAACTGCTCTTCTTCCAGCTTGTCGTAGCCCATCGCCTTGAGCTTGTCGCGGAAGGCCGCCCGCCCCGAATGCTTGCCCAGCACCAGCGACGAGCGGGTCCAGCCCACGCTCTCGGGCGTCATGATCTCGTAGGTGGCGGCGTTCTTCAGGATGCCATCCTGATGGATGCCACTTTCATGCGCGAACGCGTTGCGGCCCACGATGGCCTTGTTGGGCTGCACGTCAAAGCCGGTAATGGTGGCCAGCATGCGCGAGGTGCGCAGCAGGCGTTCGGTATGGATGCCGGTGGTGTAGGGCAGCACGTCATGGCGCGTGCGCAGCACCATGATGATCTCTTCCAGCGCAGCATTGCCTGCACGCTCGCCAATGCCGTTGATGGTGCATTCCACCTGGCGCGCACCCGCCTTCAGCGCCGCGATGGTGTTGGCAACCCCCAGGCCGAGGTCATTATGGTTGTGGGTGGAGAAGATGACGCCATCGGCCCCCGGCACGCGGGCACGCAGGTCAGCAAAGATGCGGGCCATGTCCTCGGGGGTGGAATAACCCACCGTATCGGGGATGTTGATGGTGGTGGCACCCGCGCGGATGGCGGTCTCGACACAGCGGCACAGGAAGTCGGGTTCGGTGCGCGAGCCATCCTCGGCGGACCATTCCACGTCATCGGTGAACTGGCGGGCAGCGCGGTTGCCGGCCTCGATCACTTCGAGCACCGTCTCGGGCTCCATGCGCAGCTTGTACTTCATGTGCAGCGGCGAGGTGGAAATGAAGTTGTGGATGCGCCCGCGCTTTGCGGGCCTGATCGCCTCGCCCGCGCTGGCGATGTCGTTCTTGCCACCGCTGCGTGCGAGCGCGCACACAACGGTGTTCTTCACCTTCTGGGCAATCTGGTAAACGCTGTCGAAATCACCTTTCGAGGCCACGGGAAAACCCGCCTCCATCACGTCCACGCCCAGTTCTTCCAGCGCTTCGGCCATGCGCAGCTTCTCGGCGAGGTTCATGGAAAAACCGGGCGACTGCTCGCCATCACGCAGCGTCGTGTCAAAGATGATGATGCGATTGGGGTCGATGCGGCCAAAGGAAGGATGGTCGATGCTCATGGTAATAACCTCGGACTTGGTCCTGATATGGGACGGGCGACGGCACGCGCATGCGGCCTGTCTGTTCGTGTTCGCGCGGCTGCATGGCCGCTCCGATCAATCCCCTGGGCGCGCCGGCACGCAGGCCGGCCCTGATCGCTCAGGGGCGGATAAGTCGAAGACGAAGGAGCCCCGTCGCGGCACATGCGCGCGCGGAAAGGCGCGCGTATGCGCCCGATCCGATCCCCACGATGTGCGCTGTCGTTACCATGCCGGGCACAATACAGCCCCGCAACGTGATTGCAACCCGAAAAGCATGCCCTAGCCCGTGGCATGGGTGACCATGCTGTCGGTGGCAAAATAACGGTCAATGGCCTGCACCATGGCCCCTGCCACCACCATGCGGTGGGCGGCCTGCCTGAGCGCTGCTTCATCCATGTGGTTGGACATGAAGCCCATCTCGACCAGCACGGAAGGGATATCGGCCGATTTCAGCACCACGAAGGAGGCATGGCGCGAAGGATGCTGCAACAGCCCGATGCGCGGACGGAACGAGGAGACGATGCTGCTGGCCATGTGGGCGGCGCCGTGGCGGGTTTCCTCGGTTACGAGGCTTGCGAGGATTTCCTGCACCTCGGGCGAGTCCGCATGCACGTGGGGGCCGCCATAGCGGTCGGCGCTGTTTTCGGTGCGCGCCAGCATGGCCGTCTGCCGATCTGACGCCTTTGAGGACAGCGTATAGACGCTGGCCCCGCGCACCGCACGGTTGGTCAGCGCATCGGCATGCATGGAAATGAACAGCGAGGCCTTGTGGCTGTGCGCGATATCCACCCTGCCTTCGAGCGGGATGAAGCGGTCATCGACGCGCGTCATGGCCACGCGGTAGCGGCCACTGGCCTCAAGCTGGCGCTGCAGCTCGCTGGCTGCGGCTTCAGCCACATGCTTTTCATAGGTGCCGGAAATGCCGATGGCGCCGGGGTCCTTGCCGCCATGCCCGGGGTCGAGCATGACCAGCGGCTTTGGCGGCGCCGCACGCCCCACGATGGCGGGCGCGTGCAGCGGGTGGGCGGCGGCATGATGGGCGGCAGCGGCCGCATGCACGTGGGCGGGCACCTGGGGCGCCACCCGTGCCAGCGCACTGCCGGGCAGCAGCACGCCCAGCCCCGCCACAACAGTGCGGCGCGGTAGCACGGGGTCGGGCCTGCGCGCTGTCAGGCCCGCCTTGTTTCCATCAGGCCAGCCAGTGGTCATGCATCGGGTTCCGGTGAAGACGGTTGCGGGTTCATGTATCCTTTTCCTTATCACCATCCACGCCCTTCGTCAGCGGGATAAACGCAAGCCCCTTGCAGGAAGGGCCGCATTGCGTCATGCTGCCCAGCCGTGATGGACCGCGCCCGGTCTGGCTGCCCTGCCGGCATGCCTGATAGGGCGAGATGCCAGCAGGCATGACTTTAAAAACTCCATCCGGCATGCATCATGCATGCGCGACATGCGCTTACCGGTATGCTTACCGGCCACGTTACGGCGTGGGGGCACATGCCACGCACGACCTGAGGCAGCCGCGCCGGTGTTCCCTATCGACAGGAAACCGGATGGCATACCAGTCGATACGGAAGGTTACGCCCCGGCAATCAGGCCGGGCCGCGCCCTCCCCAGCCAGGACCGAGGATGGATTGGACATCACGCGGACCCATTGCGCCCATGCGATGGCACCATGCCCGAACACGGACGGCACAAGCATGCCGTATCCGGTCGTGGCGCATGGCCTGTCCGCCCGCGCGGCGCGCGGTGGTCTCCTGTCCGATTTCAGTCACGGCTTTTTCAATCATGCTTTTGTCCGCTCCCCCGCCCTTCCTGCCGCCACGACTCGCGCGCAGCCCGGATGCCGGAGCGTGACACACCGGAGTGCGCCTATTTATGAGCAAACGCATGCTGATCGACACGACCCACGCGGAAGAAACCCGCGTGGTCGTGATGGATGGTAACCACCTTGAGGATTATGATGTCGAAGCCGCTTCCAAGAAGCAGCTCAAGGGCAACATCTACCTTGCCAAGGTTATCCGAGTAGAGCCCAGCCTTCAGGCTGCGTTCGTGGATTATGGCGGCAACCGCCATGGCTTTCTCGCCTTCAGCGAAATCCATCCCGATTATTATCAGATCCCCGTAGCCGACCGCGAAAAGCTGCTCGCGCTGCAGGAGGAGGAACGCCGCGCGGAAGAAGAACGCCGCGCGCGTGATGACGAGGAAGAGGACGCCCCCCGCGCCGAGGACGAAGCCGAAACCCCCGCGGGTGACGAAGGCGACGAGCCCGAAACCGTAGGCGGCGAGAACGATACCGGCGATGAAGCCCAGGCCCAGCGCCGCATCGCCCGCTTCCTGCGCAACTACAAGATTCAGGAAGTCATCCGCCGCCGCCAGATCCTGCTCGTGCAGGTGGTCAAGGAAGAGCGCGGCAACAAGGGTGCGGCGCTGACCACCTACGTGTCGCTTGCAGGCCGCTACTGCGTGCTCATGCCCAACTCGCTGCGCGGGGGCGGTGTTTCGCGCAAGATTACCTCGGTGGCCGACCGCCGCCGCCTGCGCGACATCATCACCGAGCTGTCGATTCCGCGCGGCATGGCCATGATCGTGCGCACCGCCGGCGCCCAGCGCCCGCGCGCCGAGATCATGCGTGACTGCGAATACCTGCTGCGCCTGTGGGATGACATCCGCCAGCACACGCTGGAATCGGTTGCGCCCGCCCTGATCTATGAGGAAGCGAGCCTGATCAAGCGCGCCATCCGCGATATCTACACGCGCGAGGTGAGCGAGATCCTGATTGATGGCGAGCCGGGCTGGAAGTCGGCACGCGAGTTCATGCGCATGCTCATGCCCCAGAACGCACAGAAGGTTCGCCTGTGGCAGGACCACGAGCAGACCCTGTTCTCGCACTACAAGGTTGAGGGGCTGCTCGATTCCATGCTCTCGCCTTCCGTGCAGCTCAAGTCGGGTGGCTATCTGGTCATCAACCAGACCGAAGCACTGGTCGCGATCGACGTGAACTCGGGCCGCGCCACGCGTGAGCGCAACATCGAGGAAACGGCGCTGCGCACCAACCTCGAAGCTGCCGAGGAAGTCGCCCGCCAGCTGCGCCTGCGTGACCTGGCCGGCCTGATCGTGATCGACTTCATCGACATGGAAAGCCGCAAGCATAACGGCATGGTCGAGCGCAAGCTCAAGGATGCCCTGCGCACCGATCGCGCGCGCATCCAGGTGGGCCAGATCTCGCATTTCGGCCTGCTGGAAATGTCGCGCCAGCGCCTGCGCCCCTCCATTGCCGAATCCGCCTTCATGCCCTGCCCGCACTGCCAGGGCACCGGCATCGTGCGCGGGATCGAAAGCTCGTCGCTGCACGTGCTGCGCGCGATCGAGGACGAAGGCATGCAGCGCAAGGCCGCGGAAATTACCGTGCAGGTCGCACCCGAGGTCGCCTTCTACATCCTCAACAACAAGCGCACCTGGCTTTCGGAAATCGAGACGCGGCACAAGATGCAGGTCGTGTTCGCACCCGATGCCACGCTGCAGCCGCCCGAGTGCAAGATCGAGCGCGTGCGCCAGCAGACGGCCCGCTTCGAGACCCCTGCCGCCATCACGCACGCCCCGGCCGAAAGCAGCACCGTGCGCGAGATCCAGATACAGGCCGAGCCGCCAGTAGCGGACGCTGCCCCGGAAGCCCCGGCCAGCACGGAAGAGGACGAAGATATCGCATCGGGCACCGACCATCGCCGCCGTCGCCGCCGTCGCCGCCGTCGTGGTTCCGCTGCCACCACCACGCCCGAGCAGACGAGCGAAACGCAGCAGCCTGTAGCCGAGGAACCGGCCCCCGTGCCTGCTCCCGCGCCGCGTGAAGTCTATCGTGGCCCCACCCCGGCTGACCCGTATGGTGACCCGATCATCGACATCTTTGACGTGATCGAGCAGACCACGGCCCCTGCCGAGATCGTGGAGGAGGTTGTGGAAGCCGAGCCTGCGGTCGTTGCCGTGGTGGAAGAAGAGGAAGCGCCCAGGCCGCGCCGCCGCCGCCGCACGCGCCGCCGCACCCCGGTGGAAACGGAAGCCACCACCGAGGCCCCGCAGGCAGAAGCGGAAGCCGAAGTGAGCGCGCCAGTGGCCGAAGCCCCAGAGGTGGAAGCCGAAGCAGTTCCCGCCGAGCCGGTGGCTGTGGAAGCCGTTGCGGAACCCGTGGAGGAAGCGCCCAAGCCGCGCCGCCGCCGCGCCAGCACGGCCACCACCACGCGCAGCCGCCGCACCAAGGCCGCCGCCAAGACGCCGGAAGAAACCCCGGCCGAGGCGGCTGCCCCCAGCGCTGCGGAAGAAACGGCCCCTGCCGAGGAAGCCGCACCCGCCAAACCCGCACGCAAGCGGGCGGCAAGCCGGAGCACGGGCACGACGACGGCCACCACGCGCCGCCGCACCACCCGCAAGACGGCTGCCAAGGCAGATGAGGCCACCGAGGCAGCGGCTGAAGCGCCCGTGAAAGCGGAAGCCGAAGCCCCGGCTGCGGAAGAGGCCCCCAAGCGCCGCCGTGCCCCGGCACGCCGCAAGAAGGCCGAGCCTGCTGCCACCGAGGCCGTGGAAGCTCCGGCGGAAGCAGTAGCCGAGACGGCGGAAGCCGCACCGGCAAAGCCCGCGCCGCGCAAGCGGGCCACCACCCGTAAGGTGGCTACCACCACGGCCACGGCCACCCGCACGCGCCGCCGCAAGAAGGCGGAAGACGCAGCAGCGGACCCGGCAACGGACGCAGCGGCAGAGCCGACGGCTTCGACCGAAGCGGAAGCGACTCCCCGCCGCCGCACGGGCTGGTGGAAGCGCTGATTACAGCGTGACTGGCTGACAGGTAAAAAACCTGCCTTCGCAAGAAGGCAGGTTTTTTATTGCCCGGACGAATTGTGTTTTTCATTTCAATAAAAATTTTTTGGTGAATATTTTTTCAAAAAGCCTCGAATAACGCTGTCTTTCCAAAAAAAAGTCAGAATCCAAAAACTTCTATTATTTCTTCATCAATGTACAACAACCATGACCCCAGCCGCCGGCAAATGCCTTGATCAGCTTCGCGCCCGGCGTCGGTCGCCACCGCAGGCGGCTTCCGCCCGCCATCCGACCCGGCCACGTCATGGTTCTGCAGGGCCATAGGCCATCCGGGGGAAAGAGTGGAATTGAACTGCCCCGGGTTTACCGGAGAGTAAAACTCTCGGAGGATGAACCCTATGGTAGAGAAGAAGAAAACATCGCGTTATTCGCCTGAGTTCCGTGAGCGCGCCGTGCGCCTTCTGGACGAACATCGATCGGATTACCCGAGCATTTCGGCAGCCTGTCGGGAGATTGGTGGCAAGCTTGGCTGTTCGGGAGACAGCCTGCACGACTGGTGGAAGCAGGCGCGGCGAGATGTTGGTGCACAACCGGGACCGACCACAGCCGGGACGGCACGGATCAAGGCATTGGAGCGTGAGGTTCGTGAACTGCGTCAGGCCAATGAGATCCTCAAGAAAGCTTCGGCTTATTTTGCGCAGGCGGAGCTCGACCGCCCGTTTCGCAAATGATCGCGTTTATTGAAGCCTGTCGTACCGATTATGGGGTCGAGCCAATCTGTCGCGTTCTGCCGATTGCCCCTTCCACGTTTTATCATCAGGCGGCCATAGCGAGAGATCCGGCCAGAGCCAGCATACGAGCACAATGTGATAGGGATCTGATGGCGCATATCCGTCGGATCTGGCACGACAACCGTAGTGTTTATGGTGCGCGCAAGGTCTGGCACAGCCTGCAGCGTGAAGGACGGAAGGTCGCGCGCTGCACTGTCGAGCGCCTGATGCGGCAGATGGGCCTGAAGGGGGTGATCCGGGGCAGGAAGGTCATCACGACCCGTCCGGATACGGCGCGTCCCTGTCCCGATGACAGGGTCAACCGGCAGTTCCGGGCCGAGGCTCCCAACCAGCTCCGGGTCTCGGACTTCACCTATGTCCAGACCCGGAATGGCATGGTCTATGTGGCGTTTGTCATTGATGTGTTCGCCCGCAGGATCGTGGGCTGGAAGGTCTCGACCTCCATGACCACCCAGTTCGTGCTCGACGCCCTTGAACAGGCCATCTGGCAACGAAAGCCCTCGGGAAACAAGGCGCTGATCCATCACTCGGATCGTGGTTCACAATATCTGTCGATCCGATATACCGAACGCCTGGCGCTGGCTGGCATCGATGCCTCGGTCGGCACGGTCGGTGACAGTTACGATAATGCACTGGCGGAGACGATCAACGGTTTATACAAGGCCGAAGTTATCCATCATCTGGGGCCATGGAAATCCATGGTGCAGGTCGAATGGGAAACACTCAGATGGGTGGACTGGTATAATAATCGACGCCTATTGGCGCCAATCGGCTACAGGCCACCCGCCGAAGCCGAACGCGCCTTCTATGCAGATCAGAGCAGACTTGATATCGCAGCCTGAGCGCTGAACAAATCGCTCTCCGGTAAACCCGGGGCAGTTCAAATGGCCTATTTCTTCCGCGCGCCTGATGGGGCATGGCGCTGGTCATGCCAGTTTGTTTGACTGGCCCGCAGTCGCATATTTTCAAAAAAAAGCGGTGTTCTTTCTGAGCTTTTTTAAAAAAGCTTTACCAAAAACTTCTTTATGATTAGCCGCCCTCAGGCAAAGCGGGCGCGGTTTCCCAGCCGGGGCCGATGATGGCGGCACTCCGGCGACCCAGCCCGTCATGGCGGAGCACGATCATGTTCTGCTCCTCAAGATAGGCAAGCTGCCGCCGGGCGCGGCCGAGCGAGTGGGTGCCGTAGGTCCGCGCAATCAGGCTGTCGGACGGGCATGGCTCCCCATGCAGCGCAGCGCGTGCAATGAGCAGGAAAATGCCCTGTATGTCATCGGGCAGCACGGCAGCCATCTGTTCGGCCTGCCGCCAGTCATCGCTTTCCACCGTTGTGGCATCCACGCCCGCGCGGGCGACTGCCAGCAGGCGGCGGAAGCGCGGCATGTCGAGCGCGTCACGCCCCATGCCCTCGATCCGGCAGCGCACCAGAAAATCCTGATACAGCACATGCACAGGGCGGAAGCCTGCATCCTCATCGCGCAATATATCGGTCAGGATGTCGATAAAGCGCAGCCTGAGCGCTGCCGCATCGACCGGCGGAGCCTCGGGTGCGGCGGTTTCGGCCTCCATCGTCGCGGTCTCGGCATGGGCTGCAAGCTGCGAGAGAATATCGGGCGGCGGGCTGATATGGCGCGGCGGGCGGGCGGGCAGTTCACGCTCGGGCACCGGGGTCAGGATCAGTTCACGGATCTCATCGCCCGCGGGTACCGGCTCGAAGGGCATGAGCGTGGGGCCTGCGGAACGGCTTTCGGTCTCGACCGGGCCAATCTTGACCGCAAGCGGCCTGCGGCACACGGCGGGGCCGAGGGCCACGAAATAACCGCGCTCAAGGTCACGGAAACTCTCGGCCTGCCGCCGTTCCATGCCCAGCAGGTCGGCAGCGCGCATCATGTCGATATCAAGGAAAGTGCGGCCCATGAGGAAGTTCGAGGCCTCGGCCGCGACATTCTTGGCAAGCTTGGCCAGGCGCTGGGTGGCGATCACGCCTGCCAGCCCACGCTTGCGGCCACGGCACATGAGGTTGGTCATGGCACCGAGCGAGGCGCGGCGTGCCTCATCCGACACCTCGCCCGCGGCGGCTGGCGCAAAAAGCTGGGCTTCATCCACCACCACCAGCACGGGGTACCAGTAATCACGCGGGACCTCGAACATGCCGCCAAGGAAAGCGGCGGCACGGCGCATCTGCACATCGGCATCCACGCCCTCAAGGTTCAGGATGACCGAGGCGCGGTGCATGCGCATGCGCTCGCCCGCCGCCTGCAGGGCCGCCTCGGTATGCTCGGCGGCATCAATGACCAGATGGCCAAAGCGCTCGGCCAGACTGACGAAGTCGCCCTCGGGGTCGATGATGGCCTGCTGCACCATGCGCGCCGACTGCTCAAGCAGGCGGCGCAGCAGGTGCGACTTGCCCGAGCCGGAATTGCCCTGCACCAGCAGGCGGGTGGAAAGCAGTTCGGCCAGGTCCATCGTCACCGGGCCATCGCCCGCAACAGCCCCGCGGCGCTCGCCAATCGTGATTGCAACACTCATGGCGCTGACGGATACCGCTCGCGCCGCGAGTCCTGCAACCACGCCCATGCGCCCTCGCCCGCCATGCGGCCCGTGGCCATGCAGCCCTGCAGCAGGTAACCGCCGGTCGGTGCCTCCCAGTCCAGCATCTCACCTGCCGCGAACACGCCGGGCAGTGCGCGGATCATGAAATGCGCATCAAGCGCAGGCCACGCTATGCCGCCGGCTACCGATATGGCGCGGTCCAGCGCGGCGGGGGCATTCACATCAACCGGCACCGCCTTGACCCGTGCGGCTAGCGCCTGCGGTGCGCGCGGCAGCGGTCCATCACCGCCTTCACGCATAAGCGCCACCGCAACGGGGGAAAGCTTCAACGCCTTGCGCAGTGTGTTGGACAGGCTCTCACGCGCCCGCACGCGGGCGATGCGCGTAGTGACCTCGCCGGGGTCAAGGGCCGGGCGCAGATCAATGAGCAGGCGCGCGTGACCCGTCCGGGCAATCCGCTCGCGAATGGCGGCTGACAGCGCATAGACCGCGCCGCCCTCGATTCCCGTATCGGTCACCACTGCCTCGCCGCGCACGCCCGGCCCATTTTCCAGCGCAAGGCCGATGCCGCGCAGTGGCGTGCCCGCAAACCGCTCACGAAAGGCCGGGCTCCATCCGGTCACGAACCCGCAATTGGCGGGCGCGAACGGCGTGACATCAACACCAAGCCCCCCAAGGCGTTCGCGCCATGCGCCATCAGACCCCAGCCGCGCCCAGCTTGCGCCGCCCATGGCCAGCACGGTGGCATCGACCCGCCAGCTCACCACTCCGCCGGGGCCGGACACGTGCAGGCGGCCCGCTTCATCCCAACCAAGCCAGCGGTGGCGGGTGAGCAGCCGCACGCCACGCGCGGCCAGCCGCTCAAGCCACGCACGCAGCAGGGGCGAGGCCTTCATGGCGCGGGGAAACACCCGGCCACTGCTGCCGGTAAAACACGGCTGACCCAGCCCTTCGGCCCATTTCACCATATCGGCCGGGCCAAAGGCGGACAGGGCAGCCTGCATCATCGGCCTTGCTGCGCCATAGCGCGCACCAAAGGCTGCTGCATCCTCGGAATGGGTCAGGTTCAGCCCGCCGCGTCCGGCCATGAGCAGCTTGCGGCCCATGGTAGGCATCTGCTCGACCACGCTCACCGCACAGCCCCGCCCGGACAGGATCTCGGCTGCGGCAAGGCCCGCCGGGCCACCGCCAATAATGGCCACATGCGGCCTGAAAACGAATTCGGTCATCAGATAATGTAATCAATCGGCGGGAGCATCTGGTCCATGGTGAAGGCAGGCAGGCTGGAATGGCGCGTGCCGACCACGCGGGCCGGGTTACCCACCACCGTGGTGTAGGGCGAGACGGATTCAAGCACGATGGACCCCGCCCCCACCTTGGCCCCCTCGCCAATCTCGATATTGCCCAAAATGGTGGCCCCTGCCCCGATCAGCACGCCCCGGCGCACCTTGGGGTGGCGATCGCCTACATTCTTGCCGGTGCCGCCAAGGGTCACGCCCTGCAGCAGCGACACGTCATCCTCCAGCACCGAGGTCTCGCCAATGACAATGCCGGTGCCATGGTCGAACAGAACCCGCCGCCCCAGCCGGGCTGCGGGGTGAATATCGACCCCGAACAGTTCCGAACACCGGCTTTGCAGGTGCAGCGCCAGATAGCTGCGCCCGTTATGCCACAGCCAGTGCGCCACGCGGTGGCTCTGCACGGCGTGGTAGCCCTTGAAGAACAGGAAGGGTGTTACATATTCCGCCGTGGCCGGGTCGCGCTCACGGATGGCCACGAGGTCGGCCGCGGCGGCGTTGACGATATCGGGGTCAGCCTCGAACACTTCCGTCACCAGTTCGGCCAGCGCGTCGTCCGCCACCGAGCGGTCGCCCAGCTTGCGCCCGAGCAGGGCCGCGAGCGCACCGCGAAAGGAGCCGTGATTGCGGATGCCCGTAGCCAGCAGCCCCTTGACCAGCGGGTCGTTGCAGCCACATGCGCCGCTTACGATCTCGCGCCACAGCATGGCGGGATCGATCGGCCCCAGCGTGGGGGGCAGGACGGGGCTGGCGCGGTCCTTCAGCGAAAGGGTGGCAGGGGGGTTTTCAGGCATGATCGGTCCGTTCCGTCCGATGAGCGGTTGTCATATGGCTGGCAGACAGGCGTTCACAGCCCCATGGCGTGCCGGGCAAAACTACGGCGCAGCGGCGTGATGCGGTTGACGGTGGCAAGCCCCACGTCGCGCGCCAGGCGCAGCACGGGGTTATCGTTGCCAAACAGGCGCTCGAGCGCATCGGTTGCAGCCAGCATGAGCATGTTGGCCGGCCTGCAACGCGCCTGATAGCGGCGCAGCACGTCGGGCGCGCCCACATCGCCGCCCGCCGCATGCACCTGCGCCAGAATATCGGCCATGGCGATCACGTCACGGAAACCAAGGTTGAGCCCCTGCCCCGCAATGGGGTGAATGCCATGAGCCGCATCGCCCACCAGCGCCAGACGGGTATCAATATAACGCTGCGCGTATTGCGCGGAAAGCGGATAGACCCAGCGCCGGCCCACGGGTGTCACGGCACCCAGCCATTCATCGCCCATGCGGCGGCGGATCTCGTGGGTAAAGGTCTCATGCGGCAGGTCGGCCAGACGGTGGGCCACCTTCTCGCTCTCGGTCCAGACCAGGGCGGAGAGGTTCGGATGCTGCTCATTGCCTGCCATGGGCAGCTGGGCAAAGGGGCCTGCGGGCAGGAAATGCTCCAGCGCGCGGCCTTCATGCGGGAATTCGTGGGCTACGGCGCACACGATGCCGCACTGGTTGTAGGGCATGCGGGTAACCGTGATGCGGGCCTGGTCACGCAGCGGGCTGCGACGGCCCTCGGCGGCCACTACGAGGCGGGCGTTGATGGTACGGCCGCTGGTGGTGTGGATCACAGCACCTTCGGGCGTGCGGGTCACGCGGCCTTCATCAGGGGCGAAAACATGTAGCCCCGGCGTTGCGTGGAGGGCGGCGTTGAGCGCCACGCGCAGGGCGCGGGCCTCGATCATGGCGCCGAAGGGCTGGTCGGCATCCGCTCTGCCAAATTCCAGGAACAGGGGCGAAGGCGGCTGGCCGGGCCTGCCATCGGTCACGCGGATCTCGTTGATGTCGCACGACTCCATGGGCAGGCGGGCCCACACGCCCGCCTCCTCAAGCAGGCGGCGCGAGCCTGCGGCGATGGCATAGGCGCGGCCATCAAAGGCCGGGTGCTCCATGGGCGGCAGGGCCGCGCGGTCGATGATTGCGACCTGCAGGCCCGCAGTTGCCAGACGGCAGGCCAGCGTGGCGCCAACCGGACCCGCCCCCACGATGCAGACATCAACCCCAAGGGTTTCGGGCATAGTGGTGGCTGTCATGTTCGCGGTCATTTCGTTTCCTGTTCTGGGCCCCCCGGGCAACGGGGCAGGCCACACGGATTTACTCCCCAGCAGGGGCAACGCACAAGCGCACATGCCAGATGCATGGCGTGAAGGCGGATGACATGCATCACCCGATCAGGGTATAGACGAAGCGGTTACCTTAGTTCACCCACGGTCAACCGGCCGGAACAGCAAGAATGGAGACGCGGTGCGATGAAGCTTGTCACAGCCATCATCAAGCCTTTCAAGCTCGACGATGTGCGTGAGGCCTTGACCCCGCTGGGGATTCAGGGGCTGACCGTATCGGAAGTCAAGGGCTTCGGTCGCCAGAAGGGCCAGACCGAAATCTATCGCGGGGCGGAATACCATGTCAGCTTCCTGCCCAAGATCAAGATCGAGGTTGCCGTGACCGACGAACTTGTGGAGCAGGCAGTCGAGACGATTCTGGAAGCCGCCCATACCGGCAAGATCGGCGATGGCAAGATCTTCATCTCCCCGCTTGACAGCGTCATCCGCATCCGCACGCGCGAGACGGGCGACAGCGCGCTGTAAAACCCCTACTTTTTTCATACATCATTTCAGGACCGACCAGACCCCATGGCCATATCATTCCGCATCACCCTCACCACTGCCTGCGCCCTGACGCTTGCCCTTTCCACCGGAGTTGCGCAGGCGCGTGAAACGTCCAAGGCGTGCCACGCCAAATTCACGGCGGCCCGCACGGCAGGCACGCTGGGCACGCAGTCCTACAAGGAATTCAAGGCCGCGCAGTGCGATACCGACACGGCGACCGCTGCATCCCCCGAGGCCGCCAAGCCCGCAACCCCGGCCCCTGCCGCAGCCCCTTTGCCCGCACCGGCGGCAGCCAGGGCCGCAGCGCCCGCAATCGCCACCTCGGCCACCATGCCCACCGCCGTGGCTGACAAATACAGCAAGGAACCCGCAGGCAAGGGCCGCCTGCACACCTGCCTTGACCAGTACAACGCCAACAAGGCCACAAACGCCAATGGTGGCCTGCGCTGGATCCAGAAAGGCGGCGGCTACTACAGCATCTGCAACACCAAGCTCAAGGGCTGAGACCCTGCCCGGGCCACCTGCGGGTGGCCCGGGCGAAATTTCTGGCCCATTGCGCCGGACATGGAAGACGGCACAGGACCCCTTCGGCACCCCCGTCATCCAGCAAACCTTTCTTCCTGTCTTTCCCGCAATACCAGGCAGTCCTGAGCACAGGCTCCCGTGTAGCCGCAGTGCGGCAATAACGTGACTCAATGACAGGTTACGGCATGAAATATGCTTCTTCTGTCAGTTGATGCCATGATTTCCCGTGATGACATCGAGACATGGCACGACCAGATGGCTCTGGCATCGCGCCAAGCAGGACATGCACGCCATGGCCGCGGCATTTTATGGCGATCTACCGGAGTGCCTTTTCGCGGCCTGCGGGGATAACCAGAAAATGTCTGGTTCTCGATCCGGATCATATCCTATGGGGCGACGGAATCGGCGATGACGGGCCGGAAGGGAGTGCTCATGGCGAGTGCGTTAACTGACGACACGCCCCAACCATGAGAAATATCCTGAAAAACATTGAAATTATAAATTAAACGAAATTAATATTTATACTATTTTTACTCATTTATATCAATAATGTAATATTGTTTTTCTTTATATAGGGAGAACCGGAAATCAGAGTAAACAGGCTTCATTCCAATTATACTTTCTTTTGCCAATTCCTGTTCAGCCGGACCAAGAAGGGTAAGCCCTGCCCCTAATTTGGCAAAGACAAACAAACCCCATTTACTGTTTCCGAGTTGGATGGGAATCAGGTTTCGTAAGGCAGGATTTGATTTAATCGCGAAGACATTGGCGGGAGATATGGGTTCTCGACCAATCAAAAAGATCTTGTCACTTTTCTTATATCCATTTTCTAATAACTTATTGAAAATATGGCCTGCAAAATTTTCCCTATACAGGTTTTGTGCATATAAAACATTCCCGTAAGCGTAGCATGTAGAAGTTGCAGAAAATAAATTAAGAAAAATAATCAAATTTTTTAAATATTTTACATTTGAGTTAATGGCAATATAAAATAAAAACATTACAAGCACAGGGAACCCGAGCAAGGTTCGATATTCCATGACTGGATTTTCTAGAAGCAGGCATAACCCTGGCGTGCTAAATGCAAAAAAAACAATTCCTGTGATAATTATCATTCTGGATTTTGTTTTTGAGACAGGACCTTTATTATAAGGAAAAATTATGGAAATAAAAATGAGAGAAACAATTGATAAAAAATAAATGCGTGGCATCTGACATATAAAATGGAAGAAAATATTTATATTGATAAATATATTTTTAAAGAAAAATTTATTCATATGTATGAATGAACTATGAGATTCACCATAAGAACTGAAATTTATGAAATGTATGATGCATAATTTATATATTACAAAAGAAACCATCATCAAAAAGAAGTCAATAATAAAACAAATTAAACTTTCCCGGAATTTAGATCCGTTTAGCAGATCTACAATCATAATTAAAAAACATATGGAAATATAAAAATTTAATGATGCCTGATATGTAGACAGGATTGCTGTAAGCAGAGATATTCTTATAATGCAATCTGATATTGTCTTTTTTCTAAAAGTGGTTGCCGCAATAGCAGACATAAATTGCGCTATTGTCATGGTCCAGCAGTCAAACCGAAAAGAAAGGTTGCCAAGAAAAAAAGGATTTATCAATATTGGCAAAGATATAATTATCTTTTTCTGCACTTCATAATTTTTAAATACTCTATTGTTAATTATTATGCCACAAAAAGAAAGAAGGAGCAAGGAAAGAAGAAGAGGCATCGGGGATATATCAATGCCTTGCCATGAATCAGTTAATAAAAACATGAAAAAATTAGCAAGAGGCCGACCAGCCTGTTCCCACTCATAATAATAACCGAGGGAACGTCTGTAATCATCTACATAATAAACATTACTCAGAATCAACGGTAATATATAAAACATTCCTATTATATTAAGTATGATAAATACTTTTTTATCTTTTGTTGTAAAATTTATCATATTCCACCAAATTTATATTTCGTGAAGCAATTCCTGTTATCCTTCATGATAACACTTCATGTTGGGAAAATGAAGAGTCCGTAGGGTGTACCGTCAGTTAACGCCCTAACCATGGGTTTTGTACTCCTGCGTGTTTTGTGATGTTTTTCTCTGTTTCCTGGGAAATATGACAAATGCACAGCAAAAAAGGATCGCAGATCAGACAGAGCACCAGAGAACCCTGTGGCGGACTGACAACCCAAAACCATGTAATAATCGATGCTGCGGAAAAGGCTGCGGTTCTTTCCCTGACACAGGGGCAGAAGGCAGACATCACCGAAGCGGCACTGGTGCGGAATGTAGTCGAACCCGCACTCTTTATCGCCAATAAGGCTTATGACGCCGATCCGCTTATTGAGCGTTTTTTTGCCAGGCTCAGACCGTTCAAAGTCATCGCAATGCGTTACGACAAACTGAAATCAATCTGCCTCGCAGCCGTCCAGCCTGTTTCAACCGTAACAGGAATGAACGGACAACACGCTCTAATGCGCGGGGCGGACAAAAGCCTGGCTGGTAGCGTAGGATATCCACACCCTGTGGCTTGCAAACCAGTCGGAGCCCAGCAGCATTTCAAGGTGCTCGCGCAAGGGTGCCACGGTCAGCGTGACATTGCGCTCAAGCTCGTGGCCCACCTGCAGGCTGCCAAAGCGGTGCCAGTGATAGATGTCCTTGTGCCCGTCCACGCTGGCGGTCACACCGCCGGGGTCGCGCTCAAGCTGTGACTGGGCCACACCCGCGCGGTGCGCCACATCAGGCGAGACAATGCGCGAACGCGCGCCACTATCAAGCAGGGCTGTAACCGGCCTGCCATCAAGTTTTACGTCAAGCAGAAAGCGGTTGTCCTGCCGGCGCAGGGGCAGGCTTTCATATGGGCCATCCCACGCGGGCGGGGGGGCGCAGGCAAGCGAGCCGTGCTGTATGTTCCACAGGCTCAGCGTGCCGCCGGGCACGTCCATGTCGAGGTCAAAGCGCGAGAGAATATCGCCACCGAGCAGCCCCGCCACGGGCGGCTGGATCATGGGCTGGCCGGGCAGTTCGCCCACCGGCACGGAGCGTGCGCCAAAATCCACACCGCCCACCCGCAGATCGGGCACGATGGCGTTGGGCGTGGCCTGCGCCACCCCGCCCGTGCCATGCACTACCGTTTCATGATCGGGGTCGAGGCGCAGGCGCAGGTAGCCCACCATCTCGGGCGTGAGCAGCCCGCCATCCGAGCCGGTATCGACCAGCGCGCTCAGGCTGTGGCCTGCAATGCTGATTACGATGGAGAGGTAACCCCCATCATCGCGCAGCGGCACCTGGGCCACGCGCTCATGGTTGCATAGCCGCGCGGCATCAGGGGCGGCCATGGCACTGTGGGCCACACCAAGGCCACAGGCCAGCCCTATAATGGCCAGCAGGGTAGTGCGCCCCGCCACTAACCCAGGCGCTCCGCCATGGTATCGGTCGCGGCGAGAAGGGCCTCGAGAATGCCGGGCTCGGTCATGGCATGCCCCGCAATATCAATGACCTGAAAATCCGCCTCCGGCCAGGCGCGGTGCAGGTCCCACGCCGTGCGCATGGGGGTCGCCACATCATAGCGCCCCTGCACGATGATGGTGGGGATGTGGCGGATGCGGTCAACGTTGCGGATCAGTTGCCCCTCCTCCAGCCATCCGGCATTGATGAAATAATGGTTCTCGATGCGCGAGAAGGCCAGCGCGTAACGGGGGTCACCGTGCCGGATGGCGGTATCGGGTGCCGGGCGCAGTGTGATGGTGCGGCCTTCCCATACGCTCCAGGCAATGGCAGCCTTCATGCGCTCATCGGAGTCCGGGCCGGTCAGCCGGCGGTTATAGGCCGTAATCAGGTCGCCGTGCTCCTCGGGCGGGATGGGGGCGATGAACTGCTCCCACTGGTCGGGAAAGAGCCATGAAGCCCCTTCCTGATAATACCACAGCAGTTCCGCCCGGCGCAGGGTGAAGATGCCGCGCATGACCAGCGCCGTCACCCGCTCGGGGTGTGTCTGTGCATAGGCCAGCGCCAGCGTGGAACCCCATGAGCCACCGAACACCATCCACCGTTCGGCGCCGGTCAGTTCGCGCAGGCGCTCCATATCGGCCACGAGGTGCCATGTGGTGTTGTGCTCAAGCGAGGCATGCGGCGTGGAACGCCCGCAGCCGCGCTGGTCGAACAGCAAAATACGGTAGCGCGCGGGGTCGAACATGCGGCGCTGGAATGCCGAGCACCCGCCACCGGGGCCGCCATGCACGAACACGACCGGAATGCCCTCGGGGTTGCCGCACAGCTCCCAGTAAACGCGGTGCCCCTCCCCCGTATCAAGCCAGCCGTGGTCGTAGGGGTCGATGGGGGGGTAGGCAAACCGCTCAGGCATGGATTTTCCTGTTCATGGGGCAGTATCGGGCGGGGTATCGGTGGTGGCATGCGGATGGGCGCGTGTCCAGACATCCATCAGCCGCGCTTCATCCGCCAGGGTATAGCGCTGGGTGGTGGACAGGCTGGCATGGCCAAGCAGGTCCTGTATCACGCGCAGGTCGGCCCCGCCTTCCATCAGGTGCGTTGCAAATGAATGCCGCAGCGCATGCGGGGTTGCATGCTCGGGCAGGCCTGCCATGTGCCGCCACGTGCGCATGGCGCGCTGGGCAATGCCTGCCTGCAGCCGCCCGCCACGCACGCCCACGAACAGCGGCGCATCGGGCTGGGGCAGCGGGTGGGTATTGCGCCACCGCCTGAGCGCCTGCATGACCTGCGGCAGCACCGGCACCATGCGCTCCTTGCCGCCCTTGCCACGAATACGCAGCACGCCATCGCCCTGCACCGGGTTGCCAAAGCTGGCGGCCTGATCGAAATCGCGCACATCCAGCCCCAGCGCCTCCGAAATACGCAGCCCGCAGCCATAAAGCAGCATGAACAGCGCCCCGTCACGCACCTGCGCCATGGGGGTATGGGCAATGTCGGCCACGCCTTCGGGCACTTCAAGCGCATCCGGCTTTGGCAGCGGGCGGGGGAGCGGGCGGCGGGTGCGCGGGGTTGCCAGCAGGGCAGGAGCCGGGTTGTCCACCCCGTGGTAGCGGGCAAGGTAGCGGTAGAACGAGCGCAGCGCCGAGACCCGCCTTGCCCGCGTGCGCGCCGCGCGGTCCTGCGTGGTGGCACGCCTGCCGGTCAGGGCGGCTTTATGCTCATGGGCCAGCCAGGCCCGCAGGTCCGCCAGCGAAAGCCCTGCCAACGCACCCAGATCGGGTTCCGCGCCCAGATGCCCCATGAGGAAGGCCAGAAAGCGGTCCAGATCGCCCCGATAGGCTGCGAGCGTGAGGGGAGAAGCCCGGCGTTCGGTCTGCATCCACTGCAGAAAGGCATCGCGTGCCTCGGTTGCCATCATGCCGCGTCCCTTTCCCTGACTGAAAGACGTTCTTGGTAAAGCTTTTTTCAAAAAGCCCCGAAGCATGCCGCCTTTTTGAAAAAAGGCGACACCCAAAAAGTTTTATCACCTGTTCTCAATGGTTTGCCTCAAAATAATATCTTATCGGGGCGATGGATGCGCCATGCCTCATGGAGGGACAAGACACAGGCGCTGCCTGACGGTAGAAAAACACATGCCGCATCGCAACCCCACCCAGACGGACCTGCTGCCCCCCGCCCCTGACGGGCGCGTGCGGGTCATGCTCACCCTGCCCTTTGCCGGGCCGCTGGACTACCTGCTGCCGCCCCGCCTGGCCGCCGCCCGCCCCGGTGATATCGTAAGCGTGCCGCTCGGCCGCCGCACCGAAACCGGCGTGATCTGGGATGCCTCCCCCAACCTGCCGCCCGAATTCAGGCCGCCGCTCCCCAAGGAAGTCGCCACCAGCCGCCTCAAGCCCGTAGCCGCCCGCCTCGACCTGCCGCCATTACCCGCGCAGCTGCGCCAGTTCGTGGACTGGGTGGCCGCCTATACCCTCTCGCCGCCAGGCATGGTGCTGGCCATGGCGCTGCGGGCCAATGCGCTAGCCGCCCTGCCCAAGCCCAGCACGGGCTACACCCCTGCGCCCACATTGCCCGCCGACCTCCGCCTCACGCCTGCCCGCCAGAAGGTGCTTGATATTGCTGCCGCCGGGCCTGCGCTGGCCGCCGCCGAACTGGCCCGCCGGGCAGGCGTAGGGGCTGCCGTCATTCGCGGGCTGGCGCAGGCGGGTGCGCTGCAGGCGGTTGAAATCACACCCCCGCCACCCTTCGCCACACCCGATCCCGCGCATTGCCCGCCCACGCTGGGTGGCAACCAGGAAGAGGTGGCGACCGAATTGCGGGCAAGGGTGGCCGAAGACTGCTTTTCCATCACGTTGCTGGAAGGTGTGACTGGATCTGGCAAGACCGAGATTTACATGGAGGCCATCGCCGCCTGCCTTGAGGCCGGAAAGCAGGCGCTGGTGCTGCTGCCTGAAATCGCGCTCTCGGCGCAGTGGACCGGGCGCTTTGCCCGCCGCTTTGGCGCGGAACCCGCGCTGTGGCATTCCGACCTCGGGGCAAGGCTGCGGCGGGTGACATGGCGCGCGGTGGCCGACGGCACGGCCCGCGTGGTGGTGGGCGCGCGCTCGGCGCTGTTCCTGCCATTCGACCAGCTTGGGCTGATCATTGTTGACGAAGAGCACGAGACCGCCTTCAAGCAGGAAGATGGCGTAACCTACCACGCGCGTGACATGGCGGTGGTGCGCGCGCGCATGAGCAAAGCCCCCATCGTGCTGGTCTCGGCCACGCCCAGCCTTGAAAGCCTGGCCAATGTGGGCGCGGGCCGCTACCGGCACCTCAAGCTTAATGCCCGCCACGGCAACGCCACCATGCCGGTGGTGCAAACGCTGGACATGCGCGCCGACCCGCCCGAGCGCGGGCTGTTCCTCTCGCCCATGCTGACCGGCGCGATCAACGACGCCATCGGCCGGGGCGAGCAGGCCATGCTGTTCCTCAACCGCCGGGGGTACGCACCACTCACGCTGTGCCGCACCTGTGGCCACCGCATGCAGTGCCCCAACTGCACCGCATGGCTGGTTGAGCACCGCGCCCGCCATATCCTGACCTGCCACCATTGCGGGTATGACGAACCTATTCCCCAGACCTGCCCCAAATGCGCCGATGCCGACAGCCTGACCCCCATCGGCCCCGGCGTGGAGCGCATAACGGAGGAGGCGCGCGCCACCTTTCCCGATGCACGGATTCTGGTCATGGCGAGTGATACGCTCAGCGGCCCCGCCGCCACCGCCGCTGCCGTCGAGCGCATTGCCCGGCGCGAGGTGGACCTTGTGATCGGCACCCAGATCGTGGCCAAGGGCTGGCACTTTCCGCATCTCACACTTGTTGGCATTGTCGATGCCGATCTCGGCCTTGGCGGCGGCGACCTGCGGGCCTCGGAGCGCACGGTGCAACTCCTGCATCAGGTCGCGGGCCGCGCGGGCCGCGCGGAGGCGCCGGGCCGGGTGCTGTTGCAGAGCTACGTGCCCGACCATCCGGTCATGCAGGCGCTGGTTTCAGGTGATTTCGGCAGCTTCATGGAGCAGGAGGCCGAGCAGCGCCGCCCCGGCTTCTGGCCGCCTTATGGCAGGCTTGCCGCCGTAATCGTGAGCGCCGAAACACCTGATGCCGCCGAACTGACCGCCCGCGCCCTTGGGCAGAACGCGCCGCGGCTTGATGGCGTGCAGGTGCTGGGCCCGGCCCCGGCACCTCTGGCCATTTTGCGCGGGCGGCACCGCCACCGGCTGCTTTTGCGCGCGCGGCGCAATATTGCGGTGCAGCCCATCATGCGTGAATGGCTCAGCCGCGTGAAACCCGAGCGCGGAGCGCGGATTGACGTGGATATTGATCCGGTCTCGTTCCTGTAAGCAGGACAAAACAGATAAAAGTTTTTGGTGAAGCTTTTTGCAAAAAGCTTCGAAGAACGCCGCCTTTTTTGAAAAAAGGCAGCACCTCGAAAATTCTGTTCTTATTTCTTTACTGCGCCTCGGTGGCATGGGTCATGCCCCGATGCAGCGCCTGCTCCACATCCCGCCCCGCCAGCGACAGGGCCACCGCCTCGGCAATGCGGATGCCATCAATGCCCGCCGAGAGAATGCCCCCGGCATAGCCCGCCCCCTCGCCTGCCGGGAACAGCCCGCGCAGGTTGATACCCTGCCCGTCCACCCCGCGCGGAATGCGCAGCGGGGAGGAAGTGCGTGTTTCCACCCCTGTCATCACCGCATCGCGCATGGAAAAGCCTGCCAGCTTGCTGTCAAAATGCGGCAGCGCCTCGCGCATGGCTGCGATGGCGAAGTCCGGCAGGCAGGTTGCAAGATCGGTCGGTGTCACGCCGGGGCGGTAGGATGGCACGACAGCGCCAAGCGTTGTGGAGGCCACGCCGTCAAGGAAGTCGCCCACCGTCTGCGCCGGTGCGAAATACGCCCCGCCACCGGCCTCGAACGCGCGGCGCTCCCACTCACGCTGGAAGGCGATGCCCGCAAGCGGCCCGCCGGGGTAGTCGCGCTCCGGCGTTACGCCGACCACCAGCCCCGCATTGGCATTGCGCTCGGCGCGGGAATACTGGCTCATACCATTGGTCACCACCTGCCCCACCTCGGATGTTGCGGCCACCACCGTGCCGCCGGGGCACATGCAGAAGGAGTAGACCGCACGCCCGTTGCTGGCATGGTGCACCAGCTTGTAATCCGCAGCCCCCAGCAGCGGCACGGCCTCGGGCTGGCCATAGCGGGCGGTGTTGATGACCGATTGCGGGTGCTCGATGCGCACCCCGATGGAAAACGGCTTGGCCACCATCGCAACGCCTGCCTCGTGCAATGCGCCAAACGTGTCACGCGCGCTATGGCCGATGGCCAGCACCACATGGCTGGCTGCAATCTCATCGCCATCCGCCAGGCGCAGCGCGCGGATGCGCCTGCCCCCTGCGCCATCATCACCGGTCACGAATTCGGTTACGTGCGCGCCAAAGCGGTATTCACCGCCCAGCGCCTCGATCTCGGCGCGGATATGCTCGACCATCGACACGAGGCGGAACGTGCCGATATGCGGACGCGAAAGGTATTCGATCTCGGGCGGGGCGCCCGCGCGCACGAATTCGGCCAGCACCTTGCGGCCATAATGGCGCGGATCGCTGACCTGGCTGTACAGCTTGCCATCGGAGAAGGTACCCGCGCCGCCTTCACCAAACTGCACGTTGCTCTCGGGGTTGAGAATGGATTTGCGCCACAGGGCAAAGGTGTCGACCGTGCGCTCGCGCACCACCTTGCCGCGCTCAAGCACCACGGGGCGCAGGCCCATCTGCGCCAGCACAAGCGCTGCCATCAGCCCGCACGGCCCCGCCCCGATCACCACCGGGCGCGTAAAGCCGGGCCGGGCGGCAAGGGCCGGGCCATCCTCCACCGCAAAACGGTAGGCGGTATCAGGCGTGGGCATGATGTTGCGCGTGCCTGCATGGACGGCAAGCACGGCGGCCTCGTCACGCACGGCGCAGTCCACGGTATAGACCAGCATCACGCGGTGCCGGTGGCGGGCATCATGACCGCGGCGGAAGATGGTGATGGCTTCAATATCCGCCCGCGCCACACCCAGCCGCTCGGCCACCGCCTGTTCCAGTGCGGCTTCGTCATGCGCGATGGGCAGGCGCAGTTCGGTCAGTCGGATCATGGGGCGGGTTTCCGTGGCTGATGGCAGTGCGGGAGCCATATCACGCCGGGGCGCCGCACAGGAATGTGCTAAATGCTGGTGACGCACGGTAACCTTCTGCTAGGAAGGCGGCGATACCCTGCCCCTCACGATCAATATGGATTCAGGCCCCATGGGCGAATGCCAGCACAACCATGGCGCGGATGGCCATGACCACTCCCATGACCATGCCGCCCCGCCAGCGCATGCTCCCGCCTGCAATGGCCACGACCATGCGCATGATGCCCATGCGGGCCACGATCACGCTGACCACGGGCATGATGGCGACTGCGGGCACGACCACGGGCATGGCGGGCTGTTCGGCCACCGCCATGTGCACACGCCGGCCTCCTATGGCCGGGCGTTCGCCATCGGTATTGCACTCAACCTTGTCTATGTGGCGGGCGAGGCAGTGTGGGGCGTGCGCAGCCATGCGCTCTCGCTGCTGGCCGATGCGGGGCATAACCTGTCGGACGTGCTGGCCCTTGGGGCCGCATGGCTGGCCGAGGTGCTCTCGCGCCGCTCGCCCACTGCCAATTTTACCTACGGGCTGCGCCGCTCCTCCATTCTTGCAGCCCTTGGCAATGCCGTGGCCCTGCTTGTGGTGACCGGCGGCATCATGTGGGAGGCCGTGCTGCGGCTGATCCACCCGCACCCGGTGGCAGGCGTTGCGGTGATGGTGGTGGCCGGAATCGGCATTGTGGTGAACGGGCTGACAGCCCTGCTGTTTGCCAGCGGCGGCAGGAAGGACCTCAACCTGCATGGCGCGTTCCTGCACATGGCATCCGACGCGCTGATGTCGCTGGCCGTGGTGGCAGGCGGCGGCCTGATCCTGCTGACCGGCTGGCTGCGCATCGATCCCGTCATCTGCCTTGTGGTGTCGCTGTCCATCATTCTCGCCACATGGTCGCTGCTGCGCGATTCGCTCGACATGGCGCTTGACC
Source organism: Komagataeibacter xylinus (assembly GCF_009834365.1). Lineage (NCBI taxonomy): Bacteria > Pseudomonadati > Pseudomonadota > Alphaproteobacteria > Acetobacterales > Acetobacteraceae > Komagataeibacter > Komagataeibacter xylinus. The sequence goes on from NZ_CP041348.1 coordinate 674,533, forward strand.
GCGTGCCGCGCGGCATCGACCCCGCGGCTGTCGATGCCTTCCTGCGCACGCTGCCCGGTGTGTGCGACCTGCATGACCTGCACATCTGGCCCATCAGCACCACCGAAACCGCGCTCACCGTTCACCTCGTGCGTGAGGCGGGCGAGCAGGGCCACGCCCCTGATGGCCTGCTGAACCGCGCTGCCAGCGAGCTGCAGGCCCGCTTTGGTATTGTTCATCCCACCTTGCAGATCGAGACCCTGACCGATGCCAACCAGTGCATTCTGGCCGAAGCCCACTCCGTCTGATCGCAAGGACACCCTGTTCAGCATGTTCTCCCGTACCGACCCCAAGATCCGCGCGGCCTGGTGCAGCGTTGCCGTAAGCCTCATCGCCCTGGGCATGAAATATGCCGCATGGCGGGTTACAGACAGCATCGCGCTGTATTCCGATGCCATCGAGACCATCATCAACGTGGTCTCCGCCGTGGCCGGGCTGTGGGCGCTGCGGGTGGCGAGCCTGCCGCCCGACCACAACCACACCTATGGTCACTACAAGGCCGAATACCTCTCTGCCGTGGCGGAAGGGGTGCTGGTGGTCATTACCGCCATCACCATCGCGCATGAGGCGTGGATCGGCTTCCAGCACATGCATGCGCCGCAGGATTCGCTGCTGGGTATCGCGCTCAATGGCGGCGCGGGCGTGCTCAACCTGGCGTGGGGGCTGTTCCTGCTGCGGCTGGGACGCGCGCGCCATTCACCCGCTTTGGTGGCCAGCGGGCACCATGTGCTGTCCGATGTCTGGACATCGGCGGTGCTGATCACGGGGTTCGTGCTGATTCCGCTGACCGGCTTCTTGTGGCTCGACCCGCTGCTCGCCGCCCTGATTGCGGTGAACGTGCTGCGCACAGGGTGGGAGATGATGCGCACCTCCATCGCGGGGCTGATGGACGAGGCCCCCAATTCCGAGACACTGGGCGAGATCCGTTCCATCATCTCGCACACCGCCACCGGCGCGATGGAGGCGCATGACATCCGCGCGCGCATCGTGGGTGCCATGACGTTTATCGAGTTTCATCTTGTCGTGCCCGGTGCCATGAGCGTAGAGGAAGCCCACCACATATGCGACCGGGTGGAAGAGGGCCTGCGCGCGGGGCTGGGCGATGCGCTGATCAATATTCATGTCGAGCCCGAGCGCAAGGCCAAGCATACCGGTGTGCTGGTACTACCCTGACCTGGCAGAAAGGGCGGATATTCTGCAAATGACCGCCTGACCTGCGATAAATGCCACCCCTGCCGCGAAACCGGACGGCCTGAACCCGGTTTTACCCGTTTCAGGGCAGTTGCTGAAAGTACGTTACCGGGCATGCGAACCGACCTTACCGAGATACGCCGGAAACACATGCGCCACCTGCGCCGTTCCGCGCGGATCACCACCGAGCAGTGGCGGCGCAAGATCGCGTGCTGGGCTGCAGCCGTGGTAGTGGGCGTGGTGGCGGTGGGCTTTGCCATGGCCGCTGATGCGGCGGCGAGCCTGCGCACGCACATCATCGCGTTCAACCCGTGGCTCATGCTGGTGCTGACACCGGGCGGGCTTGCGCTTTCAACGTGGCTGACGCGCACCTGGTTTCGTGGCGCGCAGGGCAGCGGCATACCGCAGACCATTGCCACGCTGCACCTTGAAAATTTCGCCATTGTCGACCGGCTGCTGTCGCTGCGGGTGGCGGCAGGCAAGATCGTGCTGACCTCGCTGGGGCTGGTGGCGGGCGCGTCCATCGGGCGCGAGGGGCCGAGCGTGCAGATCGGCGCGGCCATCATGCATGCGTGCGGACGGTGGCTCAACCTGTCCACCATCAGCATGCGGCGCGGGCTGATCCTGGCGGGCGGGGCTTCGGGTGTGTCAGCCGCGTTCAACACGCCGCTGGCAGGCATCGTGTTCGCCATCGAGGAGCTCAGCCACTCGTTTGAGCAGCGCACCAGCGGCACCATGCTCACCGGCGTCATCCTGTCGGGTGTGACGGCCATCGCCCTTGTGGGCAATTACAGCTATTTCGGCCACACGGATGTGGTCGTGCCCATTGGCATCAGCTGGATCGCGGTGCCGACCTGCGGCATTCTGGGCGGCATTGGCGGGGGCGTGTTCTCGGCCATTCTCATCCGCGCAACGCGCGGCCTGCCCGGCGGGCTGGGGCGCTTTGCCAAGGGGCGGCCCGTGGCGTTTGCCGCCGTGTGCGGGCTTTTGCTGGCCATACTGGGCATTGCCTCGGGCGGGATCACCTATGGCACCGGCTATTATCAGGCGCATGAAATCATCGATGGGCGGACGCATTATCCCGCCTCGTTCTTCATCCTGAAATTCATCGCCACCATCATCTCCTACTGCTCGGGCATTCCGGGCGGGCTGTTTGCGCCCTCGCTTGCCATCGGGGCCGGGTTTGGCGGCTGGGTGGCGCAGTTCCTGCCGCACACCACGCCGGGTGCCGTGGTACTGCTGGGCACGGTGGCGTATTTCTCCGCCGTGGTGCAGTCACCGCTGACGGCCTCGGTCATTGTCATGGAAATGTGTGACAACCAGCAGGTCACGCTGGCGCTGCTGGCGACGTCGTTCCTGGCCTATGGCGTATCGCGCATGATCTGTTCGCAGCCGCTCTACGCGGCTCTGGCCGAAGCGTTTCTTGATGGCATGGCCTCTGCCCCCAAGCCCCCGCCCGCGATCAGGGCGGCTGCAAAACAATAGAAGTTTTTGGTGAAGCTTTTTTCAAAAAGCTTCGAAGAACGCCGCCTTTTTGAAAAAAGGCGGCACCCAGAAACTTTCATTCGTTTTTCGCCTGTAGCACCCGATCATAGAAGGCCAACCATTGGTTGGTTACGGCCTGCGGCGTAAAGCCTGCCTCGTAATCGCGCGTGCCGCCAGCCGCAATACGCGCGGCAAGGGCGGGATCATCGATCACCGCGCGGATGGCCGTAGCCAGCGCCGGTGCATCATCTATGGGCACCAGCATGCCGTTTTCACCGTTGCGGATATGGGCGCGCGGGCCGTCCGCCGCACAGGCAACCAGCGGCACGCCCGCTGACCAGGCATCGAGAATGACGGTGCCGAACGGCTCATAGCGCGAAGGCAGCACGCACAGGTCGGCTGCCGCCAGCAAGGCCCCCCGATCCGAGCGCCAGCCCAGAAAATGCACCCGATCCGCTACCCCCAGTCGCGCCGCCTGCGCCCCAAGGGCCGCGCGCAGTTCGCCCTCGCCTGCCAGCCATACATGGCAGCGCGGCAGGGTGGGCAGCGCATCAAGCAGGGTTTCCAGCCCCTTGGCCGGGTGCAGGCGCGAAAGCACCAGCAGCACCGGGGCATCGGGCGGCGTATCAAGCGCCTGCCGGGATACCGGCGGCTGTGGTTTGACGGAGGGGAACGTGGGAATATAGGCCACGCGGTCCGCTGGCGCACCACGCGCGACCATAGAGGCCGCCATATCCGCCGTGCAGCCCACAAACCAGTCGCAATGCGCAAACGGGCGCAGGTCCTTGTAATTGCCGAACCAGCCAATCACCGGCACCCCGGTGTCCGCAGGCACGATCTCGGCCGCGCGGCGCAGCCAGCAGTGAATGATGTCGGGCTGCATGTGCCCGATCAGCCGCCGCAGGGCATGCCGGGCGGCAGGACGCAACGGCAGGCGCAGCGGGGCGGTATGCACGTCCATGCCCGCCGCCCGCATGGCGGGCACGCGCGGGGCTGCGGGGTGCATGACCACGCCCTGTTCAAGCCCTGCCTCATGCAGGCTGCACATGACATCGGTGGCATAAAGCTCCGCTCCGCCATTGCCCTTCGCCGCCATGACATGCAGCACCCGCATGCGTTTTCCCGCCCCCTTGCTGCTTTATTTGGCCGACAGGTCGATCACGGCGGCGCGGCCATCTTCCGTACCAAACGCCAGCGCACAGCCATCGGGGCTGAAGGCAAGCGCGGTCACGGCCCCCTCGCCCGCCATGCTGACCGGCAGCAGGCGCTGGGCATTGGTATCGACCATCAGCACCGCGCCATCGGCAAAGCCTGCGGCCACGATGTCATGCACCGGGTGGCAGGCAACATGGGTGCACATGATGCCGGGAATGCCGCCAGCCTCCGCCGGTGGCTTGCCCATCGGGCCGCCACCAAAAAACGGCCACATCACGATGGTGTCCGCCCCGCTGGTCACCAGCCATTTGCCATTGCGCGTAAAGGCCATGGACTGCACCTTCGACGGGTAGCCGCTCATGCGCATGTTGTGCCCATCCGACAGCCGCCAGCCATGCAGTTCCGATTCCTGCATGGAAGTGACCAGCGCCTCGCCAGTGGGATGGATGGCAATGCCGATATGGCTGCCCTTCCATTCCAGCTGACGGGGGTTATCCACCTTGGCCTGCACGAACCACATCGATGCGCCATTGTAGTGCGAGGCCGCGATGCGCTTGCCCTTGGCGTCAAACACGATGCCGCTGACGGTGGAGGGATGTTCGAGCACCTTGAGCGTGTCGCAGCCCGCCGCATCACGCAGTTCGACCTGCTTGCCGGATGCAAAGGCGATCACGCCACCCTTGTCACCCGCCCAGGTGGTGATGTGCTCGATCCAGCGCCGCCCCTTTGCCAGTTCGCTCACGGTGCCATCGGCGGCAATACGGCGCAGGCTATTGTCATCGCCGCCGGTCAGGAAGCCGGTGGGGGCAGCATCGGGGGCGATGGACAGCACCGAGCCGTCATGCACGGTCTGCACATCCCACGCATCCGACCGGCCCCAGTCGGCGCGATTGGCCACCATCACGTCGCCCTCGGCCGTGGCGAAGGCGATCTGCTGGCTGTCACGCGCAATGGCGCAGCCGGTGATCTGGCCTTCAAGCTGGCGCTGCGCCCCCCGGCGTTCGAGCAGCGAGGGGGGCATGGTGTCGTTCATGGTGCCGCTCATTTCGCACGGCAGCTTTCAAAACCGCGACGCAGGCGCGGGCGGTTGAGGTTGCGGCCAATGAAGACAAGGCGCGACACATGCGGCTCGTCCTTCTTCCACGGGCCGATAAAGCCGCCATCGGCCATCATGTGCACTGCCTGAAAGGCGAAGCGCTGGTCTTCGCCCGCATAGTTCAGGATACCCTTGGCGCGCAGGATATCCGCCCCCTGCTCCTGCAGCACGGCCCCGATCCAGGCCTGGAACTTGGCGGCGTCGAGCGGTTCCTCCACTTCAAAGGACATCGACGTCACATCAGCCTCATGCGAATGGCTGGTGTCCTCAAGAAAGTTGGGGGCATGCTCGAGCGCGCGCTGCAGGTCAAAGCCGCCCTGGTCGAGCACGTCAGACAACGGCACGTCGCCGCGCTTCGCGCGGTGGATACGGCACACGGCGTTGATGGAGCGGATGCGCTTTTCAATCGCCTCAAGCCCTGTTTCATCCACAAGATCGACCTTGTTGAGGATGATGACATCGGCAAAGGCGATCTGGTTCACCGCCTCGGGGCTTTCCTCCAGTGTCGGGAGCACGTTGTAGGCGTCGACCACGGTCACCACTGCATCGAGCCGGGTCTTGCCGCGCACGTCTTCATCGACAAAGAAGGTCTGGGCCACGGGGGCGGGGTCGGCAAGGCCGGTGGTCTCGACGATGATGCCGTCAAACTTGGCGCGCCGCTTCATGAGGTTGCCGAGGATGCGGATCAGGTCGCCACGCACGGTGCAGCAGATGCAGCCGTTATTCATCTCGAACACTTCCTCGTCGGCATCGACCACGAGGTCGTTGTCCACGCCCAGCTCGCCAAACTCATTGACCACCACGGCGTATTTGCGGCCATGCTGGGCGGTGAGGATATGGTTGAGCAGCGTGGTCTTGCCTGCGCCGAGGAAGCCCGTCAGCACCGTAACCGGCACGAGGGCGTTCGTAGCTGTGGCGTCAGGTACGGCCTGAACGGTATCGGACATGGAACCTCCAGTGTTTGGGCATGGGCCTTGTGTGCCCAGATATAGGACGGCGCACCGGCCTCTCCCATACCTGCACGGCATAAAAACGCAAAACGCGGCCTCAGATACGGCGGCGCAGGGCTTCGGCCCGCATGTGGGCGCGGCACGCACGGGCATGCTCCATGCCAAAATGCAGCGCCTGCGCCCGCCCGCGCGCGGCAAGGTCCACGCGCAGGGCCGGATCATCCATCAGCCGGGCGATGGTCTGTGCCAGTTCCGGGGCAGTCTGGGGCGGGCAGAGCAGGCCGCCATCGCGCACGACCTCCGGCAGGCCGCCGGTGGATGTCGCGACAAGGGCAGCGCCTGCCGCCATGGCCTCCAGCGCCACAAGGCCAAAGGGCTCGAGCCAGCGGCTGGGCACGACCACGATGGCAGACCGCGCCATGGCGGCCAGCACATCCGCATGCGGCCGGTAGCCCTCAAGCCTGATGCCTGCCCTTCTGGCGCGGGGCAGCAGTTCCGCAATGAAAGGGGTTAAGGGTGCATCGGCACGGAACCGGTCGCCCCCGATCATGTCAAAACGCCAGTGCGGGTAAGCGGGTGCCAGTCGGGCGCAGGCCTCCACAAACAGGTCGGCGCCCTTGGTCTCCACCAGGCGCCCGGCAAACAGCACCTGTGGCGCGCGATCCGGCATGGGCAGCACGCTGGGGGGAATGGCCACCCCGTTGGGCGAGACGCCAACCCACTGCCCAGCCGTGGCAGGCACGCCTTCCATGAAGCGCTGGCGCACCCAGCCGGACACGCAGGCCACGTTCATCCACCGCAGCAGGTTCGCGCGGCGGGCGGGTGTCTCGGTCCCGTTCATGCCATGCGGGTCGTTATGCAGCACCAGCAGCACATGCTGGCCGGGGCGGCTGCGGGCGATATGCAGAGCGATCTCGGGCCGGTTATGCACCTCGACCACCGCGGGCGCGATATCACGCACGATCCGCAGCACGGCGGCGGCATAACGGTGGCGCCGGTTGCCCGGCGGCCACAAACCGGGGCGCACTGCCCGGTATTCATGGCCGGGCAGTAGCGTGGGGCCTTCCACCGGCGCGCCGATGATGACATCATTCGGCCCAGCAAGGGCCGCGACCTGCAGGCCGACCGCGCCCACGGCCCCCGTGCTGAAGCCTTCACGCGCAGGCAGCACCACCGCTACGCGCCAGGGCAGGGTCTCCACGGGGTTCAGGCGATGCCTTCGAAGCGCGCCTGCTGCCACTGCTTTGGCTCCCGGGCGGCAAGCTGGTACCATTCCTCCATGAGCGGATGCGCGCGCACGGCGGTCATGTAGGCCCGTGACTCCGGCGAGGGGCCAACGCCATAAGACAGGAAGCGCGAGACGATGGGCGCGAACATGGCATCCGCCATGCCGAATTTTTCCCCGAACAGGAAATCCCCACCCTTGCCAAAATCCAGCCGCGCCTCTGTCCAGATCGCGTCGATCCGCGCGATATCGGCATCGATATCCGCCGTGGTGCCTGCGGCCAGCGGGCGGTTCTCGCGCCCGGTATTCATGGGCATGGCGGAACGCACGGCGCGAAAGCCTGCATGCATCTCGGCGGCGATGCTGCGGGCATAGGCGCGCGCGCGGACATCGGCAGGCCACAGGCCAGGGGCCTGCTCGGCGCAGTATTCACAGATGGCCAGGCTCTCCCACACGGCGGCGCCGTCATGTTCAAGGTAAGGTACCTTGCCATTGGGCGAGATGGTGCGGATGGCGGGCGTCTCGCCATTATCGGCCAGCGGAATCACCTGCTCGCGCACGTCAAGCCCGGCCAGGCGCACCGCAAGCCACCCGCGCAGCGACCATGATGAATACCGCCGCGTGCCAATGACCAGAATACTGTCGTTCATCATGCCGCCTTTCCTTCGCCTTCGGTCTCGACCCGGCGGATGAACCCGCCACCGAGCACCCGGCTGCCATCATACATCACGCAGGCCTGCCCCGGCGCGGGCACGGCCCCCTCATCAAGCACCACGCGGGCAGCGCCATCGGGCAGCGCCCATACGGTGGCGGCGCGCGCTACCTCGCGCGCGCGGATCTGCACTTCGCAGCGCAGGCCCTGTGGCCCCGGCTGCGGCACCAGCCAGTTCATGTTGCGCAGCACCAGCGTGCGGGCCACGGCGTGGGCACGCGGGCCGATCACCACGCGCCTGCGGGCAGGCTCGATGCCCACCACCATCTGCCGCTCGCCCGCCAGCATGGCGGCATTGCCCAGCCGCTTGCTCTGCCCCACGGTGTAGCGGCTCACGCCTTCATGCTCGCCCACCACCTGACCGGACTGGTCCACGATCTCGCCCGCGCCGGTTATGTCGGGGCGCAGCTTTTCCACCAGGGCGGCGTAGGAACCATCGGTCACGAAACACAGGTCCTGGCTGTCGGGCTTGGCGGCCACGGCCAGGCCAAAGCGCTCGGCCTCGGCGCGGACAGCGGCCTTGTCCGGCATGTCGCCTAATGGAAAGCGCAGGAAATCAAGCTGGTCGCGCGTGGTGGCGAACAGGAACCATGACTGGTCCCGCCCTTCATCAACAGGGCGGTGCATCTCCACCCCATCGGGGCCTTCCACGCGGCGCACGTAATGCCCGGTGGCCATGGCATCGACCCCAAGGTCACGCGCCATGCCCAGAAGATCGGTGAATTTCACGCCCTGGTTGCAGGCCACGCACGGCACCGGGGTCTCGCCGGCAGCATAGGCATTGGCGAAGGTGTCGATCACGCTGTCCTGAAAGCGGCGTTCGGCGTCGATCACGTAATGGGGGATGCCGAGCCTGTCGGCCACGCGGCGGGCATCGTGTATGTCGCGCCCGGCGCAGCACGCGCCCTTTTTCTTGCTCTCGCGGGAATCGTAGAGCTGGAGGGTCGCGCCAATGACCTCGTGCCCTTCGGCCACGAGGCGCGCGGCAACGACGGAACTGTCCACCCCGCCAGACATGGCCACAAGAATACGCATGGGCTCGGTTCCACTTTCCCTAAACAGGCAATGCCCGGAGAACTATCAGCCTCCGGGCACCACACGTCAAACATCATCCTGCCCGCCCGCGCCATAAATCACGCAGACGGCATGGTCCGTCCCGGTCAGGACGTGCTGGGCAGGCGCACCACGAGGCCATCGAGTGCTTCGGTCATCACGATCTGGCAGCCCAGGCGCGAGGTCTTTTCCAGCCCGAAGGCAAGGTCGAGCATGTCTTCCTCATCTTCGGTCGGCGGCGTCAGCTTGGGCGCCCATTCGGGGTCGACCACCACGTGGCAGGTCGCACAGGCCAGCGAGCCTTCGCATGCGCCTTCAAGGTCAACGCCGTTCTTGTGCGCGATTTCCAGAACCGACAGGCCCAGCGGGGCCGCGACTTCGCGGCGGGTGCCATCACGCTCGATGAATACTATATGAGCCATCTTTTCCATCCTGCCTGTGCGTTGCGCCCGTTACAGAGGCGCAGCGCTGCCTTGCGCGCGGCAATGTGCCACCGCGCGACACAGGATCGCCGCCGCGCGATCCACTTCGGCGGGTGAGGTATAGCGTCCGACCGCCAGACGCAAGCCTTCCGCCGCCTGCCCGGCCTCAAGCCCCATTGCACTGAGCACATAGGACGGCACGACTTCCGCCGAGGAACACGCCGACCCGGTGGACAGGCACAGCTCGGGGGCCGCTGCCAGCAGGTCGAGCGCGCGCACTCCCTCGAAGCCTATGTTCAGGTTGGCCGCAAGCCTGGCCTGCATGCCGCCATGCACCCGCAGGCCGGGGCAGCCCGCCACAAGGGCAGCCAGCATGCGGTCGCGCAGGGCGGCGATGCGGGCGCGCTCGGCGGCTCCTTCAAGCCGGGCAATGCGGCATGCCGCGCCAAAACCGATGATCAGGGGCGCAGGCAGCGTGCCCGAGCGCAGGCCGCGCTCCTGCCCCCCGCCCGAGAACAGCGGGGCCAGCCGCACGCGTGGCCTGCGCCGCACGAACAGCGCGCCCACCCCTTTTGGCCCATACAGCTTGTGCGCCGAGACGGAGGCCAGATCGAGATCCCACGCCCTGACATCAACTTCCACCTTGCCCGCCGCCTGCGCCAGATCACTGTGCAGCAGGCTGCCCGCCTGGCGCACGATCGGGGCCAGCGCTGCAAGATCGTGCAACACTCCGGTCTCGTTATTGGCGGCCATGATGGAGGTGAGCAGGGTGGGCACCTCAAGGGCTGTGGCCAGCACATCGGGGTCGAGCGTGCCATCGGGCCGCACGGGCAGGATCACCGGCTCGCAGCCCTCGGCTGCAAGGTCACGCACCGATTCCAGCACACATTTGTGTTCGGTCGCCACCGTGATGACCCGCCTGCGCGGGTCGCCGCGCGCGATCAGGTGGCGCACGGCCCCCTTGATGGCGAGGTTGTTGGCCTCGGTCGCCCCTGAGGTGAACACGATCTCACGCGATTCCGCCCCGAGCAGGGCCGCAACTTCACCGCGTGCCTGTTCCACCGCATCATGCGCGGCGCGACCTGCCGCATGGTCAAGGCTGTGGGGGTTGGCGAAGCTGTAGGCAAACCACGGCATCATTTCGTCCATCACGCGCGGATCGCACGGGGTGGTGGCCTGATAGTCGAGATAGATCAGGGCAGGATCGGTCATGCGTCCTCTCCGCATGCATGGGGCAGGCAGGGCATCATTTCAGCCACGCCATGCGCCGAACGGTTTACGATGGGTCGGGTCATGCAACCGCTCCGGCCTGTGCGGGCAGACGGGCCGCCATGGCCGTATAGGCGTTGATGAAGCCCTGCACGTCCGCCTCGCTCACCGACCATGGCAACGAGACACGGATGGCGCAGCCTGCGCCCTCGCCCAGCCCCATGGCTTCAAGCACATGCGACCGCGCCACCTTGCCCGATGAGCACGCCGCGCCAGCTGAAACGCCATAACCCGCAATGTCGAGCGCGATGAGCTGAGTCTGCGCGCGCCGTCCGGGCAGCAAAAGGCTGGTGGTATTGGCGAGGCGCATGGCGCCTGCCCCGCACACGCTGGCCCCGGCCGTCACGGCTGCCGCCTCGATCCGGTCGCGCCATGCGCCGAGTAGTCCGGCCTGCGCCGCCATGCCCGCAACCGCGGCCTTTGCCGCCGCAGCCATGCCTGCAATGGCGGGCAGCGCTGGCGTGCCGCCGCGCCGCCCCTGTTCCTGCCCGCCACCTGCCAGCAGCGGTGGAATGGCATGGAACCGCGCGCCTGCCAGCAACAGCGCACCCGCGCCCTTCGGCCCACCGAATTTATGGCCCGAGATCGCCACGCTGTCCGCACCGAGTCCGTCGACGCCAAAGGCGATGCGGCCTGCCGCCTGCACCGCATCCACATGCAGCAGCGCGCCATGGGCGTGGCACAGATCAGCAATCTCGCGCACGGGGTTGATGACGCCGGTCTCGTTATTGGCCAGCATGGCGCAGACCAGCGCGGGCGGCCCTTCCGCCACCAGCATGCGCTCAAGGGCGGCCAGGTCCAGCACGCCATCGGCCCGCACGGGAATGGCCGCACCCGGGGCCGCAGCGCGTACGGCATCATGTTCGCTTGCGCCCACGAGCACGCGTCTGCCGCCTGCCTGCCCGGCAATAGCCAGCACATTGGCTTCCGTGCCGCCTGAGGTGAACACGCAGTTCTCGGCCGTAGTTCCGAACAGGGCCGCGATATCCTCACGCGCGGTCTCGAGCACGGCGCGGGCAGCACGTCCCGCCCGGTGCACGGAGGCCGGGTTGCCCGCCACGACTGCCGCCTGCGTCATGGCATCACACGCTTCGGGCCGGATGGGCTCGGCGGCGTTGGCATCAAGATATGTAAAACGGTCGCTCAGGGTGCTCATGCTGTCCAGCCATATGGGTTGCGCCAAGTCCTTTTGCGACGGGAATTACGATTTATCTGGCGTTTTGTGAATCCACACCGCTATAAGGCAGCGCAACATAATATTTATTGCAACGTGTTATGGGTGATGGACACCCCTTTCCCCATACCGCTGCCTCAATGTCGCCCGCCCGCCATCCGGGCCATGGCAAGGAGAGCGAACCGACACGAGACACCCGGCGCATAGCCCATAAAAGGGATGTTGCCCACGGTCCGGGCCATGGCCATATACCGCCATATCTGCCTTCCGCGCAGGGCACGCCTGCCGAAGATGCACTGTTACCCGGTAGGCATAATGCCCATTATTCATTTTGGTTGGTATATTTCCGGTCGGGCACGCCGGGCCGGGTCACTTCTGCTTTTCGTGCTGTAACCACCGGGTGAATACAGGCCGCCTGCCTGCACCCGACACGCGTAACAGCCCGAAGACAGCACTTTTTTCTCTGCCTGCCGACCTGACGGGGCATCGCCGGTCGGGCAGGCTGTCACAGCAACCGTTCCCGTTGCAATGCCTGGAATGCACGGGGAGATGCAAATGCGGGATACCTATGCCTGAGGTCATGTTTGCCGGCCCTGATGGCCGCCTGGAAGGTCGATACCACCACTCAAGCGCGCCCAACGCGCCGCTTGCCCTGGTGCTCCATCCCCACCCGCTGCATGGCGGTACCATGAACAACCGCATCACCTACGCCATGTACCGCGCGTTCGAGAAGATGGGCTTCTCGGTCATGCGCTACAACTCGCGCGGGGTCGGCCGCTCGCAGGGGCGCTATGATGGTGGCATTGGCGAAATTTCAGATGCCGCCGCCGCCCTTGACTGGATGCAGATGGTCAACCCCAACGCCAGCGGGCTGTGGATCGCGGGCTATTCCTTCGGGGCCTTCGTGGGCATGCAGTTGCTCATGCGCCGCCCCGAGATTACCGGCTGGATCAGCGTGGCGCCCCCTGCCAACTACTATGATTTCGGCTTCCTCGCACCATGTCCGTGCGGCGGGCTGATGATTGCGGGCGAGAACGATGAACTCGTGCCCGAGCCCGCCGTGCGCAAACTTGTTGACAAGCTGAACACCCAGAAGGGCGTGAGCGTGGATTACCGCATCTTCAAGGGGGCCGACCACGTGTTCGCCAACCAGGCCGAACAGGTGGCCGAAGCGCTGGAAGACCATGTGAGCACGGTCATGAACCGCAAGATGCTGGCGCTGGCGGCGGACTGATTCATGCCCCGGTCTGTTCCGGGCGGTTTCATCAACGCCAGCTAACATGCTAGAGGCTTGTCCGCGCCGGGGCGGCCCGGCCAGCGACGGACCTTACAGCGCGGAACAGATCATGCCCAAGAGTGAATTCCTCCGGGAAGCCGAAGCACGCGGCTTCATATTCCAGTGCACCGACATGGAGGCGCTCGACGCTGCCATGCAGGCCGGACCGGTGGGGGGCTATATCGGGTTCGACCCCACGGCGGACAGCCTGCACGTGGGCAGCCTGATCCAGATCATGATGCTGCGCCTGATGCACCGCCACGGCCACCGCCCGGTGGCCCTTGTGGGCGGTGGCACCGCCAGGATCGGCGACCCCTCCTTCCGCGAGGAAGCCCGCAAGCTCATGACGGCGGACACCATCGCCACGAACCTGCGCGGGGTGGAAGCGTGCCTGCGGCAGTTCCTGCCGCTGGGCACCGCCCCTGACGCGCCGCTCCTGACCAATAATGCCGACTGGCTGGACAAACTCTCCTACATCGACCTTCTGCGTGACGTGGGCATTCATTTCTCCATTAACCGCATGCTCTCGTTCGACTCGGTGCGCTCGCGGCTGGAGCGTGAGCAGGGGCTGACCTTCCTGGAGTTCAATTACTCCATTCTCCAGTCCTATGACTTCCGCGAACTCAACCTCCGTCATGGCGTAACGCTCCAGATGGGGGGATCGGACCAGTGGGGCAACATCGTATCGGGCATCGACCTGGTGCGCCGCATGAACGGGGCGCAGGTTTTCGGCCTCACAACGCCACTGCTCACCACAAGTTCCGGCGCCAAGATGGGCAAGACGGCGCAGGGCGCTGTGTGGCTCTCGGCCCAGCGGCTGCCGGTGTTCGATTACTGGCAGTTCTGGCGCAATGTGGAGGATGCGGATGTGGGCCGTTTCCTCAAGCTGTTTACCGAACTGCCCATTGAGGAATGCGACCGACTGGCAGCCCTTGAAGGTGCCGGGATCAATGAGGCGAAAAAGGTGCTGGCCACCGAGGCCACGGCACTGTGCCACGGCCGCGCTGCTGCCGAGGAAGCCGCCGAGGCCGCCCGCCGCACCTTTGAGGAAGGCGCCGTGACGGCTGCGGCCCTGCCCACCACCACCGTGCCCGCGGCATTGCTGGCCGAAGGCGTGCCGGCCTTCCGCCTGTTTGTTGAAGCCGGTTTTGCCGCCAGCAATGGCGAGGCCCGCCGCCTGATCCGTGGTGGGGGCGCGCGCGTGAATGACGTGGTGGTCAAGGACGAGGCACAGATCATTACCGATGCCGACCTGGTTGAAGGTGCGGTCAAGCTCTCGGCAGGGCGCAAGCGCCACGTTCTGGTCCAGCCGGGCTGAGCCATGGCCCGCAGGCCCGCACGCAAGGCAGCCCCGGCGCAACAGACTGACCTGTTTGCGCCTGCCGTACCGCGCGCCGTGCCTGCGCCACTGGCCGACCTGTCCGCCCTGCCCCCTGTCGCACCGGAATTATGGGCGCGGCTGGCCTACTCCAAGTTCCGCGCCCGCTTCCACCTTGGGGACAAGGAACGGGATTATCTTGCCGAACGGGGCCTGCCCGAAGTCATGCGCCACGCGGCGGACTTCATTGCCACCCGCCTTGCCCCCGCACACCCCGCGCGTGATGGCAGGCAGACCCCATGGCGCGGGCACCCGGTCTTCATTGCCCAGCATGCCACCGGCACCTGCTGCCGGGGCTGTGTTGCCAAATGGCATGCCATGCCTGAAGGTGAAATGCTTGATGCGCAGCAACAGGCCTATCTGCTGGCAGTCATACAGGCATGGCTCAGGCGCGATTACAGCCGGGAACCATAAAGAATTTTCCGGTAAAGCTTTGAAGAACGTCACTTTAAAATAAAGACGGCACCAAAAGATATCCATCATCAAATCCGCGCCCAGACTTCATCCCCGCTGATCCAGCTTTCATAGGATTGTGGCATCGGCCCTGCGGCCTCCATCCGGCCACCGGGAGCCTGCGCACGGCCATCGGCGCCAAAGGTCCACATATGCAGCGGGCAGACAATGCGGCCATACAGCACGTAGCCATCAGACAGGCGGGCATTGCCATGCGGGCAGCGGTCATCAATCACGGCGGGGTGGTCATCCTCCACCATCCACACCACCACGGCCCGGCCATCGCACATCACGCGCTGCGGGGCCTCAAGTGCTGCTGATCGTGTGCATAACACGCGGGAACCCGGTAACGCCTGTTTCATTGAGTGCATGCTCCCCGCTGGTTTGCGGTTATCATTTTACGCACCGGGCGTGTGTCGTCTATCCTGCGGGGCAGTTTCCGCAGGCCTGCGGCACGCCGCATGCCTTTTACAGGATATGATTACGCATGGCTCTTTCCCCCCGGCATGAACAGCTTCTGGACCGCCTGGCCGAAGTCGCCGTCCGCGTGGGCGTGAATATCGCGCACGGGCAGCAGCTTCTCATCACGGCCCCGCTCGACGCCGTGCCGCTGGTGCGCCGCATTGCCGAGCACGCCTACAGGGCAGGCGCTTCACTGGTCACGCCGTTCTATTCCGATGACGTGACCACGCTGGCGCGCTTCCACCATGCGGCGGATGACACGCTCGACACCGCCGCCGACTGGCTGCACGAAGGCATGGCGAACGCCTACCGCAAGGGCGCGGCACGCATGGCCATTACCGGAGGCAACCCGGTGCTGCTGGCCAATGAGGATGCCGAGCGCGTCTCGCGCATAGGCCGCGCGGCCTCAAAGGCGGGGCGGCCTGCCATGGAACTGATCACGCGATTCGCCATCAACTGGAACATCGTGGCGTATGCTACCCCCGCCTGGGCGGCGCAGGTCTTTCCCGGCGTGCCGGAGGAGGAAGCCGTCAGCCATCTGTGGGATGCCATCTTCCAGGCCTCACGCGTGATGGTGGATGACCCGGTGGCGGAATGGAAAAGCCATAACGCCCACCTGCACAAGCGTGCCACGTGGCTGAACGAAAAGCGCTTCGCCGCCCTGCACTTTACCGGCCCCGATACCGACCTGACCGTGGGCCTGGCCGATGGCCATGCCTGGGCGGGCGGCGCGGAACCTGCGGGCAACGGCATCGTGTGCAACCCCAACATTCCCACCGAGGAAGTGTTCACCACGCCGCATGCCCGCAAGGTCAGCGGCACGGTGCGCGCCACCAAGCCGCTGTTCCACCAGGGCACGCTGATCGATGATATCGCCGTACGCTTTGAAGAGGGGCGCATTGTCGAGGCCCATGCCAGCAGCGGGCTTGACGTGCTCAACCGCATTCTCGACACCGATGAGGGCGCGCGCCGCCTGGGTGAAGTGGCCCTCGTGCCCGCATCCTCCCCCATCTCGGCAAGCGGCATCCTGTTCCGCAATACCCTGTTTGATGAGAACGCGGCCAGCCACATCGCCCTTGGCCAGTCCTACGCCAAGTGTATGCTCGATACCGACAGCCTGACCGAGGCCCATCTGGCCGCGCAGGGCGCCAATACCAGCTTCATCCATATTGACTGGATGATCGGGTCCAGCAAGATCGATGTAGACGCCATCAACCACGATGGCACACGCGAACCCCTGATGAGACAGGGCGAATGGAGCAACCAGCCATGACCGCTTCCTTCCTGCGCCGCACCCTTGCCGCCACCGCCTGCACGCTTGCGCTGGCAACCGGCCCCATGGCCGTGCGCCTAGCCGCAGCCCAGCAGCCGATGCAGCAGAGCGCTACCGAGCAGGCCCAGCCAACACCTGCCCAGCAGGCCGCCATTGCCCGCGACATGAAAACGGTGGCGGAATACAGGCTGCCCAAGGATTTCTTCACCCGCATGATGCCGGTGATCGAGCAGATCCGCCAGTCGCGCATCTCCCCGCCCGAGACCCCCAACATGTCGCTTGAAGAGACAATCAAGCGCACGGCGGACATGGAGGCGCTCAAGCCAATCCTGCAGCATAGTGGCATGAGCGCGCGTGAGTTCGTGATGGGCATCACCACCTTTGGCCTGACCAGCGCCGTGATGCAGCACCCGGCCCAGGACAGCAAGAACATGCCGCCGCTGAACCCCGATAACGTCAAGCTGCTCCAGTCGCATCAGGCCCAGACACAGGC
The DNA here is from genome assembly GCF_009834365.1 of Komagataeibacter xylinus. Taxonomy (NCBI): domain Bacteria; kingdom Pseudomonadati; phylum Pseudomonadota; class Alphaproteobacteria; order Acetobacterales; family Acetobacteraceae; genus Komagataeibacter; species Komagataeibacter xylinus. Next base: position 691,639 of record NZ_CP041348.1, read on the forward strand.
GCTGATCCAGGCCATGGGCGGCAGCGAGGGCGAAGGCCAGCAGTCTGGCGCACCCCAATAACGTATTGGGAAATAATAAAAGTCTTTGGTGAAGCTTTTTTTCAAAAAGCTTCAGAAAACCGCTGCCTTTTTGAAAAAAGGCAGCACCCAAAACCTTTCAGTCAGTTAAGCCTGCCCGTAAGTAATGCCGTAACGCGGGCCATGACAGCCGCCTGCGTGTAACGGCCCAGGGCGCGGGTCCGGCCGGCATTGCCCATACGCGCGCGCAGGGCGGCATCATTCACCAGACGTGCGAGGGCGGAGGCCAGCCCTGCGGCATCGCCGGGCGGGACCAGCAGCCCGGTCTCCCCCGCCACAACCTGCTCACGTGGGCCGCGAATGGTGGTGGCTACAACCGGCAGCCCACACAGCATGGCCTCGATTACGCTCATCGGCAGCCCCTCGAAATGGCTGGGCAGGGTAAAGATATCTGCCCCCGCCATCAGGGCGGCCACGTCCTCGCGGTAGCCCAGAAAGACCAACCGCGCCCCCAGCCTTGCACGGGCTGCGGCAAAACAGGCCGCCAGATCAGCACCCCGGTCGCTTGGCAGCCGTTCGCCCACGATCCACAGCACCGCGTTATCGGGCATGCGCTCCATGGCCGCCAGCAGTTCCGGGTAGCCCTTGGCCCGCACCAACCTTGATACGGCGAGGATGACTACCTGCCCTTCGCCCACACCCAGCGCCGCGCGCAACCGGGTGCGGGCCTGCGGGTCGGGGTGGAAGGTGGCCGGGTCGCGCCCGTTGCCAATGGCGGTGGCGTGGCGGTGAATGCCCAGCCTGCGGGCGTCGCGCGCTTCTTCCTCCGATACGGTCAGGTAGATGTCGGTTACACGTCCGGCCAGCCATTCCAGCATCAGGGCTGCAACGCGCCGCAACCTTGAGCCGGGCTGGTTGAACAGGAAACCGTGACAGGTATAGGCAATGCGCGGCACGCCACACCACCAGGCGGCAAACCGCGCCAGCAGGCCGCTTATGGGCATGTGGGCATGCACCATATCAGGTTTTTCCGCCCGGATGACGCGCACCAGTGCCCGCCACGCCCGCCACTGCGCCCGTGGCGAGAGCGTGCGCGACATGGGCACGCATACCACGCGCAGCCCATCGGCGCGCAACTGCGCCAGCAACGGGCCATCGGCACAGACGCCCGCTACGTCATGCCCTTCGGCCCGCAGCGCCTGCATGAGGGGAAAGAGGAACTGCCGCATCGAGAAATCGACATTCGTGATTTCAAGAATCTTCATGTCAGCAGGAGCAGTTTCTCACGCCTGAGCCCCCAGCGCACCACCTGCCGCATCTTGCCTGGCGGCACATCGCCCAACGGCGTGCTGCCCTGCGGAGGCGGGGCCGCAGGCTCCACGCCAGCCCCCTGCCCACCACCTTCCGCCATGCCTGCCGCAGGTTCCACCTGCACTACAAGCTGAAGCGTGCGACAGGGCACCTGCCCGCCGGAATAGACGCTCTCCTCGATCGAGACCACGCCCCCTTCCGCGCGGAAGCGCCAGTGCTGCTCGCCAGCACCAAGCAGGATGGAGCCATCAAGCGCATCCACTGCCGTAACCGACGGGTGCAGGTGCAGCCGCAGCGCGAAGGTCAGTTCACGCTCGCCCTCAAGCGTTTCCTCGCCGCGCAGCATTTCGCCATCAGCCGAAAGGTAAAGCCTGCGATAATACGTTGTCCCGGCTGAGGCATGGTAGCCATCATGCGACAGGTTGAGCCAATGCGCCCCCTCGGCCACGGCATGCTCCACGCCCACATGGGCGGGGCGGCGGCGGACCGTGCCATCCTCGCCGAACTCGGAGGATGACATCCCCTCCACCGTCACGACCGCATGCGCTGCCGTCTGGCGCAGGGCGTCCTTCCATGCGGGCAGCACGCCGCCGCCGCAATTGACGATAAGGCGCTGGCGCGCGCATGAAAACTCGAATGACAGCGTACCCGCATGCGCATTGTGGTCAAACGGGGCCGGGGCGGGAATGCCCACATCCACCAAAAGCAGCGAACGCACGGCCTGCATGCGCACGAACCCGCCATCGGGCATGGCATTCGCCACGACCCGCGTGCGCGTGGCCTGCGACAGCACCATGTCAATCAGCGCGGAACTGCGCTCATGACTGCCATTGAACAGCGCCAGCCCCCCATCGCCATGGCGCATGGCGCGCAGCACCGGGCTCATCTTGTCCAGTGCCAGGGCCACCGAATGGGGCAGCGCGTGCTGTACCGCCTGCATCATGGCCCGCATCTCGGCCAGTTCGCGCAGGGCGCGCAACTGCACCTCCGGGCTGCGCTCGACGTGCCAGCCATCGGGCAGGATCTGGCTTTCCACCACGTTATCGATATAGCGGCGGTAGCGGGTCAGGAAACCGGTATATTCCGGCATGGCCACGGCCACGGCCAGCAGCCCCTTGAGTGCCGCCAGCCCCTGCCAGCCCGGCTGTTCGGGCGGCATGAGGGCGGCGATCATGCGCCCTTCCACCAGAATGCGGGCCATGAGGCGCTGGCGGAACGCATCGCTGGCCGAGGCGGCAAAAAAATCATAATGCCCCAACCACGCTGCAACCCGCGCGCCGATCACGCCGCATTCAAGCGCCATCGGGCTCTGGGAGGGATGATGCAGCCAGTCATCCACCAGCGCGCGCGCCTTGAGCCGCGCGGCATCGGTGCCCACGGCGCGCAGGTCGCGCAGCCAGCGGAAACTGAGCAGCCCCTCGCGGAAGGCAGGCTCGAATTCAGGCGCATCCCACTGCCCCGGCCCTACGGGGTGGGTATAGCCCGCCCATGTCAGGCTGCCACGCGCCAGCCGCGCGCCTGCTGTGGTATTGCCCGGCCACAGGTCGCGCACGTTATGGACGGGGGCAGCAGGCAGGTACCTGCCATCCCCCAAAAGGGGCAGGCGCGCCAGGGAGACGCGCATGCCGCGCATGACGCGGGTCAGTGCCATAGGCACCCACCACCACCGCTATGCATTGAAAAGCCCTGCCTCACGCCGGGCTATGCGCCCCGCTGCGCAGGGCGCTGATGGCGGCGCCATAATTGCGCTGCCCATAGACGGACGTGCCTGCCACCAGCACGTCAGCACCCGCGGCAACCGCCAGCGGGGCCGTGGCGGCGGTAATGCCGCCATCTACGCCAATGCGGATATCGCGCCCGGTGGCATCGGCCATGCGGCGCAGGGTTTCGATCTTGCGGAGCTGGCTGGTCAGGAATTTCTGGCCGCCAAAGCCGGGGTTGACGGTCATGACAAGGATCATGTCCACCAGGTCCAGCACCTCGCCCACCGCCTCGGGCGGGGTGGCGGGGCAGATGGCAACACCCGGTTTGACCCCATGGTCGCGCACATGCTGCAGCGAGCGGTGCGTGTGCGGCCCGGCCTCGACATGCAGGTGGATATGGTCGGCTCCTGCCTTGGCGAACGCCTCGATATAGGGATCGACCGGCGCGATCATGAGATGCACGTCAAACGGGAGTTTTGATTTGGGGCGCAGCGCCTTGATCAGTTGCGGGCCCATGGAGAGGTTGGGCACGAAATGCCCGTCCATCACATCCAGATGCAGCCAGTCGGCACCAGCGGTTTCAACCGCAGCGACTTCCTCCGCCGCGCGTGAGAAATCCGCAGCCAGCAGGCTCGGCGCGATAAGGGGGGTGTTCAGAGCAGCCATGTCTGTTTTTTAACAGAAATCCCTGCCCGACGCCAACCTTTCATCACGCCTCCCCCGGTAACGTGTCCGCCTGCCCGAAGGGGGCCGCAGTCCCCCTCAGCCCCGGCGGAACCGGGCGGCAAAGAAGCCATCCATGCCTCCACGATCAGCCAGCATGCCCGGATGGGTGCGCAGCCAGCCCTCGGCCGTGCGGGCCTGCGGCAGGAAGGCCAGTTCCTCGGGCGTGAACGGATCTGGGATCAGCCCCATGTCCTGAGCCGCACGGGCGCGCTGCTCGCCTTCCTCGGGCTGGAGCGAGCACACGGCATAGACCAGCCGCCCGCCGGGGCGCAGCATGTCGCGCGCGGCAGCGAGCAGGCGGTCCTGCCCCCCGGTCATGGTGGCGATGTCACGCGGGCGCTTGATCCACATGGCATCGGGGTGGCGACGGATGGTGCCTGTGGCCGAGCACGGCGCATCGAGCAGGATGGCGTCGAGCGGGGCCTCGGGCTTCCATGTAGCGGCATCGGCGTGGATCACCTTCACGCTCTCCAGCCCCAGCCGGGCGAGGTTGGCGCGCAGGCGCTCAAGGCGGCGGCCCTCGCGCTCGATGGCGAATACCTCAGCCCCCGCGCAGGCCAGTTGCGCGGTCTTGCCACCAGGGGCTGCGCACAGATCGGCCACGCGCTCGCCCTTTGTCACGTTCAGCAGGCGCGCGGGCAGCGTTGCCGCCATGTCCTGCACCCAGAAATGCCCTTCGGCAAAACCGGGCAGTTCGGCCACCTTGACCGTGCCTGCCGCAAAACGCACGCTGCCACCTGGCATCATCTCGCCGCCGGGGGGCGCATCACAGCCGGGCTTGATGGTCAGGTCCAGCGGCGGCTCGTGGCCCAGCGCGCTGGCAATGGGGCGGGCAAGCCTGCCCCAGGACTGCCACAGCCACGCCGGCACATCGAGCCGGGGCTGGTCCATCCCTTCCAGTGCTTCAGCCCCGCCGCCTGCCACCCGGCGCAGCACGGCGTTGACCAGACCTGCAAACGGCACCAGCCCCCGCCTGCGTGCCAGCGCCACCGAAGTGGCCACGGCGGCATGCGGCGGCGTGTCAAGAAACAGCAGCTGCGCCACGCCAATGAGCAGCACCACGCGCACCGGCTCGGGCGGCTCACGCTTGAGGAAGGGGGCCAGCACCTCGTTTGCCGTGCCCATGTGGCGCAGCACGGTGGCGGCCAGCCGGTGGGCGGCAGCGCGGTCACGCGGCTCGGCGGTGCGGGCGGCGGCGGAATGCTCGAGCGAGGTATCGAGCATACGACGATGGACGATCACCCCTTCAACGATATCGAAAGCAATGTCGCGCGTGGGGTCAGGGGCGACCTTGCCGCCACGCCGGTCGGGGCGGCCCGCGCGATTGCGGCGGGCATCAGGGCGGCCATCGGGGCGGGACGACGGGGACGTGGGAGACTTCATGTAATCCTGACCTGCAAATGCGGCACTTCACAACGCGACGGCGCCTTGGGGCTTGACCGGGCCGCTATTCATGCCAAGCCTAGGGCCATGTCAACATCCGCATCCATAGCACAGGCCCTGAGCGGTATCCGCACCCGCATTGCAACGAGCGCGCGCGAAGCAGGGCGCGACCCTTCCAGCGTAGGGCTGGTGGCGGTATCGAAATTCCATCCGCAATCCAGCGTCATCGCAGCACTCGACGCAGGCCAGCGCCTGTTTGGCGAGAACCGCGTGCAGGAGGCGGCGGCCAAATTTCCCGCACTGCGCGAGCGCTTTCCCGACCTGAAGCTGCACATCATCGGCGGACTCCAGACCAACAAGGCGCTTGAGGCGGTCAAGATCGCGGACATGATCGAAAGCCTCGACCGCCCTGCCCTGTCGGATGCGCTGGCCCGCGCGGCAGACAGGGCAGGCCGCCTGCCGCAATTGCTGGTGCAGGTGAACACCGGCGATGAAAGCCAGAAATCCGGCGTGAGGCTGGAGGAGGCGGACGCCTTCATTACCGACAGCATGACCCGCTTTGGCGCGGCCGTGCGCGGACTGATGTGCATCCCGCCGCATGATGAAGACCCTACGCCACATTTCCGCACGCTCGCAGGCATGGCGGCACGCCACGGGCTGCCGGTGGTGTCGATGGGCATGTCGGCTGATTTCGAGGCCGCAATTGCCTGCGGGGCCACGCTGGTGCGGGTGGGCAGCGCCATTTTCGGGGCCCGTCCCGCCCACGCCTGAACGTGGTGGAATGGCACCCGAGCACACAGGGGCCTTGCTGCACATGGGGCGAGGCGGTAATGCGGAACTATCCGGTTGCGATGTGATGCCGGTTTTCAGTCTTCATTGCCGCGGAGCCGTCACGACATGACGCAACCCACGGGGCCTGTTGCCCCCGGATCCTCAACGACGCCGGATGGCGGCGCGCACCCCGCGCCTGCCGCACAGCAGGCCAATGCCGCGCCCAAGATTACCGAATATGGCGCCGACCAGCACGAGCATGCCGCGAACCCGGTCGGCTTCGCCGCCCTGCTCAGCGTGCTCGGCGTGGTGTTTGGCGATATCGGCACAAGCCCGATCTACGCCCTGCGCTCGACCATCATGGTCGTATCGCAGCACCACAAGATCGAGCCGTGGGAAATACTGGGCGTTCTCAGCCTGATCATCTGGTCGCTGCTGCTGATCGTGACGGTGAAATACGTCATCCTGATCATGCGCGCCGACCATAATGGCGAGGGCGGGATCATCTCGCTCATGTCGCTGGCCCAGCGCGTGGCGCCCAGCAACCGCATGCGCATAGCCCTCGGCATGGTGGGAATCGGCGGCGCGTGCCTGTTCTTTGGCGATGGCATGATCACGCCCGCCATTTCCGTGCTCTCGGCGGTGGAAGGGCTTGAGGTCAGCTTCCCCGCAGCCCACGATCTGGTCATTCCCATCGCACTCATGGTGCTGGTGGGGCTGTTCTCGGTGCAGTGCTACGGCACGGGCAAGGTGGGCACCATATTCGGCCCCATCATGCTGGTGTGGTTCAGCCTGCTGGGCATACTGGGCGCGCTTGAAATCCTCCACCACCCCAAGGTGCTGCTGGCCATATCGCCCACCTATGCGGTGCAGTTCATCATCTATCACGGGTGGCTGTCGTTCATTGCCCTTGGCTCGGTGGTTCTGTCGGTTACGGGTGCTGAGGCGCTTTATGCCGATATGGGGCATTTTGGCCGCCAGCCCATCCGCTATGCGTGGCTGTTCTGCGTGCTGCCGTGCCTGGCGCTGAACTATCTGGGCCAGGGGGCGCTGATCATCTCCGAGCCCAAGGCGCTCGAGAACCCCTTCTTCCTGCTCGGCCCGCACTGGATGCAGGTGCCGATGATCATCCTGTCCACCATGGCCACGGTCATTGCCAGCCAGGCGGGCATCTCGGGCGGGTTCTCGCTGTGCCGCCAGATCATCCAGCTTGGCTACCTGCCGCGCCTGCGCGTGACCCACACCAATGCGGAGGAAGAGGGCCAGATCTACCTGCCCGAGTTCAACCGCTTCCTCATGGTGGGCGCACTGCTGCTGGTGCTGGCCTTCCGCAGTTCCGATGCGCTGGCTTCCGCCTACGGCATTGCAGTGACGGGCACGTTCATGTGCACCTGCGTGCTGGCCATGGTGGTGTTCCGCAGGCTGTATCACTGGTCGCGCCCTGCGGCGGTTGCGACATTCGGTGGCTTCTTCCTGCTTGATACGACGTTCTTTGCCTCCAACGCGCTCAAGATCCCGCAGGGCGGCTGGGTGCCGGTGCTGCTCGGTATCGTGCTGACGCTGATGATGACGACCTGGAAAAAGGGCCGCCAGCTGATCATGAACCGGCAGAAGCAGGACAGCATGCCGATGAACTCGTTCCTGGCCCGCCTGCCGCAGTCACGCATCATCCGCGTGCCGGGCACGGCGGTGTACATGACCGGCAACCCCGAATTCGTGCCTGCCTGCCTGCTGCACAACCTCAAGCACAACAAGGTGCTGCACGACCATGTGCTGTTCGTGACCGTGCAGACCCTCGACCAGCCCGAGGCCGATCACGGCCACCGCGTGGCGTTGCAGGAACTGGCCCCCGACATCTACCGCATCATCCTGCGCTACGGCTTCATGGAAATGCCCAACCTGCCCCGCGCACTCGAAGACCTGAAGGCCAGCGGGCTGGACTTTGATGCACTGCAGGCCTCCTACTTCACCAGCCGCGAACTGCTGGTGCGCTCGTCGGTGCCCAAGCTCTCGCGCTGGCGCATGTCGCTGTTCCTGTTCATGGCGCGCAATGCGACGCCTGCCACCGAGTTCTTCCGCATTCCACCCGACCGCGTGGTAGAGCTGGGCGTGCGGCTGGCGATCTGATAAAAAACCAAAATGTCTGGGTGCCGCCTTTTTTCAAAAAGGCGGCATTCTTTTTGAAAAAAGCTTCACCAAAAAATTTCTACAGTCGGCAAGGGGTTTCGTTGGCAGGGTTTTCAGGCAGTCTCGCATCCAACATGGCCGAGCCGCTGGCGCTTTATGTGCACTGGCCGTTCTGCCTGTCCAAATGCCCGTACTGCGATTTCAACAGCCATGTGCGCGATGAAATTCCCCGCGCCCGCTTTGGTAGCGCGCTCAGGCGCGAACTGGCCCATGAAGCAGCCGTAATGGGCGATACGCCCGCCGAGCGCCCGATCATCAGTTCCATCTTTTTTGGCGGCGGCACGCCTTCCCTCATGGCACCCGGGACGGTAGCCGGGCTGATTGCCGATGCCCGCAGCCAGTTTGGCTTTACCGACAATGTGGAAATCACGCTCGAGGCCAACCCGACGAGCGTGGAGACCGGCCTGCTGCGGGCCTTCCGCGATGCCGGGGTCAACCGCATTTCAATGGGCATCCAGAGCCTTGAGCCCGAGGCCCTGCGCTTTTTAGGCCGCGAGCATGACGCCCCGCAGGCCATCGCGGCCCTCGAGACAGCGCGCAAATTGTTCGACCGCATCTCGTTCGACCTGATCTATGCCCGGCCAGGACAGACCGAAGCCGCATGGCGCAGTGAACTTGAGGCAGCCCTTGCGCTGGTATCCGACCACCTGTCGCTCTATCAGCTCACCATCGAGCCGGGCACGAAATTCGAGGGGCTGTACCGTCAGGGCCGCTTCCGCCTGCCCGAGGGCGATGACGCGGCCAGGCTGTATGAACTCACTGCCGAGGTCGCCGCCCGGCATGGCCTGCTGGGCTACGAGATCTCGAACTACGCCCGCCCCGGTGCCGAGAGCCGCCATAACCTGACCTACTGGCGCTATGGCGACTATGTGGGAATCGGCCCCGGCGCCCATGGGCGGCTGACCCGCAATGGCGTGACCTGCGCCACCCGCCGCCACCGCGCGCCCGAGCCATGGGCCGAGCGCGTGGAGCGCACCGGCACCGGCGCCCACCCTGATGAACGGCTGGATAACCGCGACCGCGCGCGTGAAATGCTGCTGATGGGCCTGCGATTGCGCGAGGGCATTGACACCACCCGTTTCGCCCGGCGCACCGGCATGGATGTGCTCGATGCGCTTGATGCCGACATGCTGAACATGGCGATCGGGGAGGGCTATCTGGTGCTTGACCCTGCCGGGCAGCGCCTGCGCGCCACCGATGCAGGCCGCCTGCGGTTGGAAAGCCTGCTGGCCGCGCTGGTGCTTTGAGGCATTAGGCCATACGATAGGGTCATCATTCAGGGCAGGGAGATTGCTGCGTGTTGTCATCCATCCTTTCGCGGTCCACCCGCCTCGCCGCCACCGCTGCGGCCCTTGCCTTCATGGCAGTGCCCGCCATGGCCGCACCCGCCACAGGCGGCCCGCAACTGGTCATCGAAGATAACGACTTCCTCGGCCCGGGCGGGTCGGACCAGCTTTCCACCATTCCGCTGCTGTTCAACCCCGATGTGCGCGTGCTGGGCTTTACGGTGGTGAGTGGCGACGGGTGGGAAAACGCGGAATCCGCCCATCTGCGCCGCCTGCTCGAAATCATCGGCAAGGCGGACGTGCCGGTGGCCGATGGCGCGGTCTACCCGCTGGTCAACACCCGTGCCGAAATGCGCCTGCATGAGCAGCAATACGGCACGATTCCGTGGAAGGGCGCATGGGGCGGCCTTGGCTCCATCGACACCGCACCCGATATGCAGCCCGCCATCGGGGCAATGAAGGAAGGTGCCCCCCACACCCCGCCGGCGAAGCAGGGCGCCGTGCAGTTCCTGATCGAGCAGGTGCATGCCCACCCGCATGAAGTCACGATCGTGGCGGCAGGCCCGCTGACCAACCTTGCCCTTGCCATCCGTCAGGACCCGACCTTTGCCGAGACGGCGAAGCAGCTCATCTTCATGGGCGGCATGCTCGATACGAGCATGATGTCGATTACCGGCAACGCGGACTTCGCCTCCGACTTCAACATGATCTTCGACCCCGAGGCAGCGCATATCACGCTGACCGCACCGTGGAAGGCGATCACGGTGGTGGGCAGCGTGTCGAACGACCTCATGCTCTCACGCGAGTACCTCGGCCAGATCACCAGCAAAAAAACGCCGCTCACCGCCTATCTCGGCAGTTATTACGATCCGCTGCCCATGTGGGATGAAATGACCACAGCCATCGCCGCCGACCCCACGCTGGTCACCTCCGCAGTCGATGCGCGCATGGATATCGACACCGCGCGCGGCCCGCATTACGGCCATGCCTTTGTGGTGCCTGATGCGCTGGCACCCAAAAACAGCCCCATGCGGGTGATGCATATCGTGCGCAGCATTGATGCGCAGCGCTTCCGCGACACCTTCCTGCGCGAGGCGCAGACCGATCCTGCGCGCCCCGCGCGGTAAGGATCAGGCATGCTGCATATGGTCAAGCTGGCGGTTGGCGTGCATTCCCTTGAGGAACTCGCCGCCCGCCAGTCGCTCCAGATCCCGCCGGTCGATGACCTTGATGGCACCAGCCCCTCGGGGCAGCCATGGTTCCGCACGCGCATGTATCCGCGCCGGGCGGCCGAAATACTTGATGGCGGGTCGATCTACCGCGTCATTGCCGGGCGCATCCAGTGCCGCCAGCGCATTACCGCCATCGAACCTGACACGCGCGAGGATGGCGTGGCCTGCGCGCGGGTGGTCATGGCGCCCGAGATCATTCCCGTCAGCCCGCGTGCCATGCGCGCCTTTCAGGGCTGGCGTTACCTCAAGCCCGCAGACGCGCCACCCGACCTTCTGGCAAACAGCCATGCGGGCGACATCCTGCCCGAAGCCCTACGCAACGAACTGGCGGAACTGTGCCTGATCTGAACATGCTCCCTGCACTTCCCTCCCTGCGGGACATGACGCGCCTGTTTCTTGTCGCCATTGCGGGGCTGGGGCTGGCCGCCTGCGCCACGTCATCGGGCGGCGGCGGCAGCAGCCACACCCATGCCAGCTATAACAGCTACTACAAGGGCAAGGCCGCCTACCGCCCCCCAGGCCCTGCAAACGACCCGTGGCAGCCCTATATTGCCGATGCCTCCAGCCGTTTTGCCGTGCCGCAGGAATGGATTCGCGCCGTGATCCAGAAGGAATCGGGCGGACATGAATATATTGATGGCCACCTCACGCGCTCGGCCAGCGGGGCGATCGGGCTGATGCAGCTCATGCCGCCCACCTATGCCGACATGCAGCGCCGCAACCACCTCGGCTCCGACCCGTATGACCCGCACAACAACATCCTCGCGGGCACGGCCTATATCCGCATCCTGTACGGGCTGTATGGCGCGCCGGGTTTCCTTGCCGCCTACAATGCCGGCACGGAACGGCTCAACGACTACCTTGAAAATGGCCGCCCGCTGCCCAGCCAGACGGTTCGCTACCTACGCATCATCACCCCCAATCTTGGCAATGAAGTGGCGCTGAGCGGGCCGCTGGCGGTTTATGGCTCCTCCGGCCAGCGGGTTACGTCCACACCCACGCCTTTGGGCAATGGCACCACGATCCAGCCCGACCACACCTATGTGCAGTACGCAACGCTTAACCCGCCTGCTCCCGTGCAGCACCGCACCGCCTGCGTGCATGATGCCAACCTCGCCTATGACCCTGCCAGCAGCACCTGCCACACCGATGCCCGCACGGCTGCCGCTGCCGCACCAAGTGCTGGCGCCGGATATGGGGCGTGGATGGTGCAGGTGGGTGCGTTTTCGGCGGAGGGGCAGGCCCGCTTTGCCAACTCCATGGCGCGGCAGGGTGATTTTGCTGCCCTTCAGGGCGCGCGCAGTCTGGTCATTCCGGTCAGGCGGCCTGCAGGCGTAATCTACCGCGCCCGCCTGGCCGGGCTTTCGCAGGCCGCCGCAACACGGGCCTGCGCCACGCTGAAGGACCAGGGCCTGCCCTGCACCGTCATCCGGCCCGGAGAGTAAAACTTTTATCCGTCAAAGCTTATTCAGGGATCACCACCGGGGCGGGCTGGTTTTCCAGCGTGGCAGGCACATGCAGGGCAGGCAGGTGCAGTGTTGCATGCCGCACCAGCATGACCGATGAGAACCCGAGGGAGAGCGTATAATCCCCGCCCGCCACAGACCAGTTGCCACCCGTACTGTTCCATTGCCCCACCAGCCGCAGGCTGACGGGCACGCTCAGCCGCACCGGGTGCCCCGGCGAGACCATCACGCTACGCCACGCGGCCAGCCTGCGCGGATTGCCCGGCAGGTCGGGCGGGGTTTCGACATAAAGCTGGGGCACGGCCCGCACCGCCGCCGTGCCGGAATTGGAGAGCGTGAAGCTGGCATTGAGGTGAGTGCCCTCACGCGCTACGTGCAGTTCGCTCAGCACCAGCCGCCCGCGGGCCGAAAGCCCATAGCCAAACGGAAACAGCGGCACGACATGCGCGCGCTCGAAGGCGCGATAATTCGCATCGACCATGCCCGGCGGGTACAACCCACCCGTCAATGTTACCGGCAGATGGCCCGAGAAATCCTGCTGCCCCGACAACAGCGCCGACAGGGCCTGCGCGTACTCATCACGCCATGCCCAGGCCTGCACCACGCTATCGACCGTATCGAGCCAGGGCATCTGCCGGTCGGGGTCATCGGCGGTCAGCACCACGACCACATGGCCGCCCAGTTCGGCCAGGGTGGTGATCATCTGGTTATCATCATTACTGGCGCTGAGCACCAGCGTACGGGCCGCCTGCGCGCAGGCGGGCGGCAGCGTGCCCGTAGCCCCCGCGCCATCAGGCGCGGTGACCACCGTCACGTTCAGCCCGGCATGGCGCAGCCCGTCGGCCAGCCTGTCGGCAGGCCCGCGCATGGCGGGGTGCACCAGCACCAGCACCGGGCCAAGGGCGGGGTCAAAGGGCAAAACGCGATTCTCGTTCTGCAGCAGCACCGCGCCCTCGGCTTCTACATCCCCCAGCAGGGTGTCGACCGGCGGGGGCTGCACGCCGGTACGGGCTGCGGCAAAAGGCGGTGGATGGTCAAGGCTGCCCGCCATGTAGAACGAGGCCAGGATATGCGTGACCATGGCCTGCACCTGCGCGGGCTTTATATCACCATCGCGCACGGCCTTGCGCAGCATCTCGCCCAGCACGTCGGGCCTGCCGGGGCTGACCTGCTCCATGTCCACCCCCGTGGCGACGGCATCGAGCGCGGGCGCGGTATCCGTGCCATGCGCAGTACCTGCGGGCATAGCCCCGCCCGGCACGGCCATGATCATGCCGGGAAAATGCCACGCCTCATGTACCATGGCCTCAAGCCCCGTCACCGTATGGCACGGCGCCATGCCGCCGCACAGCATCGCTCCCCCATGGGCCACTTCCAGCGCCGTGCCCACGCCCAGCAGGCTGTGGGCCGCAAGATCGGAAGCCTTGACCGGCGCGCTGCGCCCCGGGGTCGCGCCATCGGCGCGCGTCTGCTCCTCACGCGCCACCGAACCGAAGACCGGCAGCACATGGCCCGATAGCAGCCCCGCCCCGATCATGCCCGCCATGCTGCCCGCCAGCACCTGGTCCTCGCCGCCCTGCAACCGGCCCGAGGGCAGCGTGTCCACGCCGCCCACGCGCAGCACCGCGCGGCCATGCAGCCATTCCGCCCGGGCACGGGCAACGCCCGCGCGGCGGGCAAGGTCGGGGTCCCATGTCGCGGCCAGCGCCAGCCACGGCAGCATGGGCCGGGGCGGGGCATCGCCGGGTTGCACGGGTGTGGCGAAGGTGGGCATGCGCAGCACCGGCAGCCCCAGCCGGGGCACGCCCGGCCAAGCCAGCAGGCCGGGCACGTCCTCGCCCCCATTGGCAGCCGGAGCAGGACGGGCCTGAAGCACGGCCTGCTGCTCGGCGGGTTGCAGGCGGGCCGCCATGTCCGCCGCACGGGTGCTGGCCGGGGTGGCGGCGGCTGCGGCAGCCGCATGCGCCGGAGCGGCACAAAACAGCCCCGCCATAAGCAGGAAGGCGAAAGACCCTGTAAGCGTGTGTTTCATCATATCCCGTAGCTGTTGGCGTGTGCCGCCATTTTTGCGCTTCAATGGCCCGATTGTCACGCAGGGCACGGTAAAGTGCCCATGCGACTTGGCGTGGCAGGCGCGGCAGGATATGAAGAAGAATAACGCGACAGGCCGCAACGCCCCTGCCCGGCATGCCCGCCGGTGTCCGGGCGTGTGGCCGGATCATCACATGCGGGGCCATCCCCGGCGTCCACAGAGGCATCATGACCCTTCGCCCGTTCCATCCTGCTCCCTCTGCCGCCCCCTCGGGCCGTGCCCTGCTGCCACGCGCCGCACTCCCAGCCCTGCTTGCCGCAAGCCTGCTGGCTGGCTGCGGCAGCGCGCCCCAGCACGACAAAAGCGGGCTGGCCGTGCCCCAGAACCGCCTGCTGAAGGAAGATCGCGGCGCCAATGGCGGTTCCACGCCGCTGGAAAGCAACGGGGTCAACGCCTTTTTGTGGCGTGGCGCGCTCGATACGCTGTCCTTCATGCCGTTTGCCTCGGCCGATGCGGTGGCCGGCGTGATCCTGACGGACTGGTACACCCCGCCCGCCACCAAGGATGAACGCTTCAAGATCACCTGCTTCGTCCTCTCGCGCAGCCTGCGCTCGGATGCGGTGCGCGTCTCGGTGTTCCGCCAGGCCTATGAAGACGGGCAGTGGGTCGATACCCCTGTCGCCGCCAATACCGTGTCCGACATCACGGCCCGCATCCTGACCCGCGCGCGCCAGCTGCGCACCGATAGCGGCCAGCACTAGGCTTTACGCCCAGCCACGCAGTCCCGGCCGGGCCCGTGCGGCCCGACCTCTTTTTCAGCGGGCGCATGCCGCCTGCCCTCCGCATACCGAACCAGAAGAAGATGACCGAAACCAGCCCCCCCCCGGACAACGCCACCCCCGCCTATGATTTCCACACGGCCGAGCCGCAGTGGCAGGAACGCTGGGCGGCCTCGGGCATCTTCGACGTGCCGGACGTGCCCCCTGCCGACCGGCCCAAATACTATGTGCTGGAGATGTTTCCCTATCCGTCGGGGCAGCTGCACATGGGCCATGTGCGCAACTACACGCTGGGCGATGTGGTGGCGCGGTACAAGCGCGCGCGCGGCTTCAGCGTGCTGCACCCCATGGGGTGGGACGCCTTCGGCCTGCCGGCCGAGAACGCGGCGCGCGAGCGTGGCGTGCACCCGGGCCAGTGGACGATGGACAACATCGCCGCCATGCGCGCCACGCTGAAACGGCTGGGCTTTTCCTTCAACTGGGACCGCGAGATCGCGACCTGCCTGCCCGAATATTATGGCAAGCAGCAGAAGCTGTTCCTCGACATGCTCAAAGGCGGCCTGGTCGAGCGCCGCGAAAGCTGGGTCAACTGGGACCCCGTGGACAACACCGTGCTGGCAAACGAGCAGGTGGTGGACGGGCGCGGCTGGCGCTCGGGCGCGCTGATCGAGCAGAAGAAGCTCTCGCAGTGGTTCCTGAAAATCACCAATTTCGCTCCGCAACTGCTTGAGGGCCTGTCCACCCTGCCGCGCTGGCCCGAGCGCGTGCGTACCATGCAGGAGCGCTGGATCGGCCGCTCGGAAGGAGCGAAGGTCCGCTTCGGCCTGCATGCGCCACCCGCGGGCTTCGATACCGACCTTGATTCGATCGAGGTATTCACCACCCGCCCTGACACGCTGTTCGGCATGTCCTTCCTGGCCATTGCAGCCGACCACCCGCTGGCGGCCAAGGTGGCTGCGGGCAATGCGAAGGCGCAGGAATTCATTGCCGAATGCCAGCGCCTTGGCACATCGGAAGAGGCGATCGAAACCGCAGAGAAGCGTGGCTTCGACACGGGGCTGCGGGTCAGCCACCCGTTCATGCCCGATAAATCCTTCCCGGTGTGGATCGCGAATTTCGTGCTGATGGATTACGGCACGGGGGCCGTGTTCGGCTGCCCCTGTGGCGACCAGCGCGACCTCGACTTCGCGCGCAAGTACAACCTGCCCTTCACCCCCGTCATCCTGCCGCCGGGGGCCGAGGCCGGGACGTTTACCATGACCGACAGGGCGTGTGACGGCCATGGCACGCTGTTCAATTCCGGCTTCCTTGACGGGCTGGACACGGATGCGGCGAAGAAAGAGGCCATCACCCGGCTTGAGGGCATGGGCGTGGGTCAGGGCGTGGTCAACTGGCGGCTGCGCGACTGGGGCATTTCGCGCCAGCGCTACTGGGGCTGCCCGATTCCCGTCATCCACTGCACCGATTGCGGTGCGCTGCCCGTGCCCGATGACCAGCTTCCCGTAAAGCTGCCCGAAGACGTGACATTCGACCGCCCCGGCAACCCGCTGGAGCATCACCCGACATGGAAGCACGTGGCCTGCCCCAACTGTGGCAAGCCCGCCCTGCGCGAGACTGATACCTGCGACACGTTTGTTGACAGCTCATGGTATTTCGCCCGCTTTACCGCCCCCCATGCAGTCACCCCCACCCTGCCCGCCGCGGCTGATGGCTGGCTGCCGGTGGACCAGTATATTGGCGGAATCGAGCATGCGATCCTGCACCTGCTCTATGCCCGCTTCTTTACCCGCGCGATGCACGAGACCGGCCACCTGCATGTGGATGAGCCGTTCAACGGGCTGTTCACGCAGGGCATGGTCAACCATGAAAGCTACCGCGACGCGGAGGGCAACTGGCTCTACCCCGAGGAAGTCGAACGCCGGGCCGACAGCGCCGTGCGCCGCGACAACGGCGCGCCGGTCACGATTGGCCGCGTGGAAAAGATGTCCAAGTCCAAGCGCAACACGGTGGCGCCGGTCGCCATCATCGAGCGGTTCGGCGCGGATACGGCGCGGTGGTTCGTACTGTCGGACAGCCCGCCCGAGCGCGACATGGAATGGACGGAATCGGGTGTCGCGGCTTCCGCGCGCTTCCTGCAGCGCCTGTTCCGCCTTGTGCGCGGCGTGGCCGAGCAGACCCCGGTGGATGCCCCCTGCCCCGACACGCTCTCACGCGCGGCGGATGGGCTGCGCCGCGCAACACACCGCGCCATCGCCGCCGTGACCGAGGCGCTTGAAGGCTTCAGCGCCAACGTGGCCGTAGCCCGCCTGCATGAACTCACCTCCGCCCTGGCCGAGGCCGAGAAAGCGGCAGGCGAGGACGGCATGGCCTTTGCCCGCCGCGAGGCCGCCACCATGCTGGCGCTGCTCGCCGCCCCCATGGTGCCCCATCAGGCGGAAGCGATGATGGCGCTGCTCGAACCCTCCGGCCAGCCGGTGGTGGAACGTGCCTGGCCTACCGCCATCCCTGACCTGCTCAAGGCCAGCGAACTGACCATTGCGGTGCAGATCATGGGCAAGCTGCGCGGCACCATTGCCGTGGCCCCCGACCTGCCGGCGGACAAGGTGATCGCCCTGGCCGAAGCCGAGCCGAACGTGGCCCGCCTGCTTGAGGGGGCACGGATCGTCAAGCGCATCCATGTGCCCGGTCGCATCGTCAATTTCGTGGTTGCGAAATAGACATGGCCATTCCCGTCCGTCGCACCGGCGTGCTGTGCGCCCTGCTCATGCTGGCAGGGTGCGGCTTTTCCCCGATGTACAAGACGACGGGAAGCCATATCGGCCCGGATGGCAAACCCACCACCGGCAATGTGCTGGCCGAGCTCAAGCAGGTTTATGTCGCGCGCATCAATGAGCGCTATGGCCAGTTGCTGCGCCTGGCGCTGCAGCAGGACATGGGCGGCACCGGGCCTGAAAACCCGACCCGTTACGTGCTGCGCATCCGCACCTACCTGATGAACGAAGCCGTGGACATCCACGCCGACAACACCTCGGGCCGCACGCGCACCACCGCCTTCGCCCACTGGACGCTGGAGACAGTGGCCAATGACCCGGTCATGCTGGCAGGGGGCGATGCCTCGGTGGTGGATGGCGTAAACAACAATTACGAGCAGTATTTCGCCCAGACCCTGAACCTTGAAGGCGTGCGCGCGCGCGTGGCCAAGAACCTGGCCGAGCAGATTACGCAGGAAGTAGCCGTGTGGTTCCGCACCCATGCCAAGCCCGCTGTCAGCGGCTCGGTGCGGGGGCAGAACCAGCCGCGTTACAACGACCCCAACGGCATCATCAACCCCAACAACCAGATGCCCGCCCAGCACCCCGCCGCCGACGGCCTGCCCACCATGGCCACCGGCCGCACCGATGCCCAGCTGAACGAGGAAAACAACGGCGGCATGACCATGCCCGACGAAAACGGCCCCATGGACAACACGCCAGACACCACCACGCAGGCCCCTGCCACTTCCAGCCGGAGCAGCACGTCGGCATCGGAGAACGATGACATGTCGGGCATCAGCATCGGGGGGAACGAAAACAAGTGAAGATCGAGGCCCGCTCCGTCAACGCGACGCTGAATGCGCCCGGCGCGCTGCGGGCCATCGTGCTGCATGGAGATGATGCCGGGCTGATCCGCGAACGGGCCACCACGGCGGCACGCGCCATCTGCCCCGACCTGAATGATCCGTTTCGCGTCGCCATACTAAGCCGTGAGGACCATGACCGGCTGGAGGAGGAAACCACCGCCCTGTCGCTGAGCGGCGGCCGGCGCGTGATCTGGCTGCGCGAGGTGGGTGATAGCGTGCTGGCTGCCCTGCAACGCTGCCTGGCGCAGGATTCCGACACGCTGGTCATTCTTGAAGCGCCAGGCCTGGCCTCGCGCTCGAAGCTGCGCGCCTTTGCCGAAAAGGACCGCCAGTGTGGCGTGATCGGCTGCTACCCCGAGGAAGGCCGCGCGCTTGAAGGCGCAATCCGACAGATGCTGACGGGGCATGACGTGGGCATTGACCCCGATGCGCTGGGCTGGATGGTCGAACGCGCGGGGCCGGACCGCGCCGCCACCCGTAGCGAAGTGGAAAAGCTGGCCCTGTTTGCCGGTGCTGGCGGCAGGCTGGGGCTGGAGGATGTACGCGCCTGCGTGGGCGATGCGGCTGGCGTGTCGCTGGAAGACGCAGCCTTTGCCGCCATGGCAGGCGAACGCGAGGCCGCCGATGCTGCCGCCGAGCGTGCGCTGGTAACCGATGGCAGCAGTCCGGTAGCACTGGCACGCGTGCTGCTAAGCCATATTCACCGCCTGCGCCGGGTGCGGCTGGCCATGGATGGCGGGATGGGCCGGGCGGAAGCCATGCGACAGTTGCGGCCGCCGGTGTTTTTCAAGCGCACGGACAGTTTCGGGCAGGCACTCAATGCCTGGTCGGCTGCAACACTGCTTGAGGCGGCACAGGATACGCAGGCGCTGGAACTGGCCTGCAAGCAGACCGGCAGCCCCGATATCGTGCTGGGACTGCGGCATGTGGCCCGTCTGTGCGGCCTGGCACAGAAAGCACGCAGGCGGCGGTAGAGGAAAAATTGCCCTTGCCCGCACGCATGGGCTCGGTTAGAAAGCTGGCAGTGTGTCCGCGTAGCTCAGCCGGATAGAGCACAGGATTCCTGGTTTTCAAATTGGGCGCCATGACGGGAAACCCCATGGCGGATCTGCTCAAATTCGGGGAACGCTCTGGCGAAAGCCGTGCCAATCCCGAGCCAAGGCCAGCCTCGCTGGCAAGGTGTAGAGACTGGATGGGCAGCACCTGTAGACCGCATGCGGTCCATGGTGAAGGGACAGTCCAGACCACGAACGCCATGCTCATGGCGGCGGTGAAAGCCGAAGTGGTATGAATCCTGGGGCCGTGGGTTCGAATCCCGCCGCGGACATACCCTTTTCAAGTGACACTTGAAAAAATCATAAAAAACAGCAGAAATCAGCCATTATTCATGCGGGTCTAAACAGTATGATTTCGTCCCCCGCCCGTTTGCAGGCCGGGTTTTATTGTCATATTAAGGCCGTGACAACATGGCCCTGACAGACGCGCAGCCCAGCCCCGCAGCAAACCATACGTCCTTTCGGATGATAGAGGGCTGACCCTTACTGCCTCTCCTGCCAGTTACTCAATTCCAGGAACTGTTTGAAAACAGTTCATTGGCAAAAGGGAAAAAAATCTGGAGGCTGCCTTTTCAAACAGCCACTCAGACCAAACCGTGGGCAGCCTGTCTACCCGGAGGGTTTCTCCCTATTTTTCATCATCGCTGGCATGAGCTTGCGCGGTTTACGAAACCACGTTTCCAGATCCGTGGGTGACATGGGCTTTGCAAACAGATAGCCCTGCAGAACATCGCAGTGCAGGCTTTCAAGCAAATCATACTGGACCTCGGTCTCCACCCCTTCGGTTACAACCGTCATGCCCAATCGGTTGCCAATACCGATCACTGCGGTTGTAACCGCCTGCGCGTTTGCATCGTGCTCCAGATTCATGATGAAGCTGCGGTCGATCTTGATTTCGGTCAGTGGCAGCCGCGTCAGACGCGACAGGCTGGAAAAGCCGGTGCCAAAATCATCCATCGACAGGCCAACCCCCAGCTTACGAATGGCGGCAAGGACGTTCATCGTCTCCTCGCTTTCATCCATCATGACACTTTCCGTGATTTCAACGGTCAGCCGCTCGGGCGAGAGGCCATATTTATGTAGCAGATCCGCGATCATCGATACGAGTGAACGGTTATGGAAATGCCCAGCCGAAAGGTTGACCGAAACAACCGGGATATGCACGCCATCACGGTCCCACTGCGTGATCTGGTGGCACGCTTTCTCCAGAGACCATCGACCGATCGCCTCGATCTGCCCTGTTTCCTCGGCTACGGCAATGAAGCGGGAGGGAAAGATATTGCCAAGGGCAGGATGGTTCCACCGCGCCAGTGCTTCCACGCCGTAAATCTCTCCTGTCCGGGCTTCGATCTGTGGCTGGTAATGCAGGTTGAGCAGTCCTTGAGAGAGGGATTCACGCAATGCACTGCCCAGCACAAGCCGGTCCTGTGCATCCTTGCTGTCGATCGAACTCACCAGGCGGTAGCTGCCACGCGCTTCTTTCTTGGCCTGGCGCATGGCCACTTCGGCATGGCTGATCAGGGATTCGCCATCGGGCCCATTTTCAGGAAATGTCGCAATACCGGTGCTGAAGGAAGCCGAGAGATGATTGCCCCCGACTTCCAACGGGCGGTGCATGGCGTCCGCCACCATCTTGATGAAGTCGACCGCCGTTTCGGCCGTGGCATTGGGAATGATGATGACAAAATCATCACCGCCTGAACGGCTAAGAATATAGTTGCTGCGGCACAGCGTTTTCAGCCGCTCGGCAATGACCTTGAGGAATGTATCACCCTGTATGTGTCCCAGCGCATCATTGATGTCCCGAAAGCGATCGAGATCCAGCAGCAGCACGGCAAAACGGTTGTCGCCAGGCCGGCTGATCATCGACTTGAGCACCTTATGCAGCGATGAACGGTTCAGAAAGCCGGTCAGCGGATCATAATTGGCGAGCTGTGAGATATGCTGCCGGGCTTCATACTGCTCGATCACAACACCACAGAACGGTACCGCGCCCGATACGATCTTCTGCGGCCAGTCGGCCACCTTGTGCTGGTTGCGCGAATACAGCGCCAGAATGCCGGAAATACGCCCGTTAGGCGCCCTGATGGCCGAAGCCCAGCACTCATGCAGCCCGAGCGAGATACCGAGCGAGCGATAACTTTCCCATACAACGGAACTCGCTTCATCCAGATCATTGGCCAGGGCGGTGATATCGGCTTCCGTGAGAATCATATTCTCCAGCGCCGTCATGAACCGCCGCGGCATGCCTGAGCCTGACAGGACCTCCAGGCGGTGCTCTGCCGTAAGTTGCATCAACACGGCAACGGAGTTGGGCACGAATTCTTCCACACCCTGACAGACCAGATCCGCCACGTCCTGTATCAGCATGTCCCCTGACAGGGAGCGGAAAACCTTGTTCTGCAGGTCAAGCAGCTTCCTGCGGTGGCTCTCTTCGGTGACCCCTTTCATGAAAGCCATGTAGTATCGTTTCTGATCCTTACCGATCAGTGCCGTGGAAATGGACATCTCGGCCGAGACATAATCACCGTTCTTGCTTTCAAACGTGATCTCGCGTGATGTGCCCACAATGCGGTTGATGCCTGTCTCGCGGTTATGGGCAATAAAACCATCATGATCCTGACGATAGGGCATTGGCACGAGGCATTTGACATTGCGCCCCATTACCTCAGCCTCCGTATAGCCCCAGAGTTTTTCTGCAGCTTTATTGAAAAAGACAATGCAGTTTCTGTCATCAATAATAATGACGCCATCCCGGGCCTGCTCCAGCATATCCATGCAGATATCTGAATTTACGTTTTCGCTCGTTACAGGAAATATTTCTTTTCCCATGCGATATATCCTCAGTTCTATTTTAATTATTGAATGGCTTGCGACACGCTCTGCCCATTTTTACGGGAGAGAAGCCATTGCCCGAGTGCATCAGGGGGAAGCGGCTTCGAAAACAGGTAACCCTGCATGACATCGCAATGCAGCGTTTGCAGAAGCGCCTTCTGCTCGGGCGTTTCCACCCCTTCGGTCACGACCGTCATGCCCAGTCCGCTGCCAATGCCGATTACCGCCGTCGTAACGGCCTGAGCATTGGCATCATGTTCAAGGTTCATGATGAAACTGCGGTCGATCTTGATTTCGGTCAGGGGGAGGCGCGTCAGGCGCGACAGGCTGGAAAAGCCGGTGCCGAAATCATCCATGGACAGGCCTACGCCCATGGCGCGAATAGCATGGAGCACCGCCATTGTATCGGGGTTCTCATCCATCATGACACTCTCGGTAATTTCTACCGTAAGGCGATGCGGCCCGATTGCGTATGCCTTGAGCAGTTGATCGATCGTGACGGGTAACTGACGCTTGCGGAAATGCCCGGCCGAAAGATTGACCGCAACGGTCGGAACATGGATGCCCGCCCGCTCCCACGCAACGATCTGCTGGCAGGCCTCCTGCAGTGACCATGTGCCGATCGCCTCGATCTGGCCGGTGGCTTCGGCAACCGCAATGAAACGGGAGGGAAAGATGTTGCCCAGATGCGGATGATGCCACCGTGCCAGGGCCTCGACACCATAGAGCTGGCCCGAACGACCATCTATCTGCGGCTGGTAATGAAGCGCCAGTCTCCCCTCTTCAAGGGTTTTGCGCAGGGCCGAACCCAGCAGCAATCGGTCCTGTGCGGCGCTGTGATCATCGGGGATGGCAATGCGGTATGTTCCGGGTGCCTCCTTCTTGACCTGCCGCATGGCAGATTCTGCCAGGCTGATCAGGGATTCGCTGTCAGATCCGGTATGGGGAAACATGCTGATACCGATGCCCAGCGAGGGCACGATATAGTTGTTATGCACATCAACCGGCTGCGTCAGCCCCTTGATCAGGGCCTGCGCAAAGCGGATTGCGCCTGCCTCATCTGTCTCGGGCAGGATGATGATGAACTCATCAGCACTGGATCGGCCCAGCACGTAATGGCTGCGACTCAACCGTCGGATCCGCTCGGACACGACCTTGAGGAAAAGATCGCCATTGGCATGACCCAGCGCTTCGTTAATGTCCCGAAAGCGGTCGAGGTTCAGCATAACGACGGCAAAATGATGATCGCCCGGTTGTCCGACCTGTTTGTCCAGAAAATCATGCAGGGCCGCGCGATTGAAAAAGCCCGTGAGCGGGTCATAACGCACCAGATGCGCGATATGCTGGCGGGCCGCGTACTGTTCGATCACGACACCGCAGAAAGGAACACACCCGTCGACTATGCGGCGTGCCCCTTCATGGCCATGGCCGGGGTTGCGCGAAAAGAGCGCCAGAATACCACTCACCTGCCCCTGCGCAGACAGGATTGAAGACGCCCAGCAGTGATGCAGCCCCAACGAAATGCCAAGGGAATAATAATTGTTCCATACAACGGTGTCGGCATCTGAGGGGGTCTGTGCCAGCGCCGTCATATCGGCATCAGACAGCACGACATTTTCCAGTGCTGCGGCATAGCGGCGTGGAAAGCCCACACCCGACAGGATTTCCAGTTTCCGGTTTTCATCGACAAGCATCAGCAGGGCCACGGTGTCGGGAACGAATGTCTCGATCTCACGGCACACAAGATCCGCGATTTCGCCAATCATCATGTCAGTGGACAGGGAACGGAAAACGGTATTCTGAAGATCTAGAATATTCCTGCGATGGCTTTCATCAGTAATACCCTTGATGCTGGCCAGGTAATATTTTTCGCCCTCAGGCACCATTTCCACAGCCGATATCGCCAGTTCGGCGGGAATATGGTCTCCGGCCTGATTCTGGAACATGATTTCCCGCGATGTTCCCACGATCGTATTGACCCCGGTCTGGCGATTGCGGTTGATCAGGGCGTCATGCTCGTCTCGCATGCCGTCGGGCAGCAGCATGGCAGCATTGCGCCCGATCACGTCCTTGCGGGAGTACCCCCACATGGCCTCTGCCGCGGCATTGAAGAAAACAATGCTGTTCTGCCCATCAATCACCACAACTCCCTCGGGCACGCCCTCAAGAAGCTGGAGAGCGTGCGGGCCAGAAAGTGAATGTTTTGACTCTGGAACAATATTGACAGATTTATTCATGATGTAATATTCTATTTTATATTCTTCTACTTATTTTTCTTATGCTTACATGAGAATCTTCTGAATTTTCAGATAAATAGGTTTTTATATAAAGTACAGAACACCCGCTATTATTCTGAACACATTCGCTATTTGTAGCTGAAAGGCCGCAGGCATTACCCGGCACGCGCACGACGGCCCAGACATTGCCGTCAAGGCGGGACGCCACGGCGCCAAGCACCCCAATCAGGGTAATATCGGCCACTTCATCGTAAGTCACGGTCAGGCGGGAAACCTGTTTGAACACAATTTCCAGCGGTGCGCGGGTTACATCTGCATGAAACGTGACGTCAACCAGCAATAACCCCGACTCTGGCGTGCGGGCTGCCAGAACCAGCGTTCCACCGGGCTCTTCCACGCCAAGACGCGTCCACAGCACATGCAGGGGGCCAGTACTGTCAAACTCGATGATGCCGCCGCGCAGGATATAATCCCGTTCACCCGAGTTAGCCAGTTCAAGCAGGCTGGCACGCAACCATGATCCCGGCCCCACGATCAGGCGGGCAACATTGCCCCCCGGTGCCGGTTGCCGGGACAGGGAAGCCCCCTGCGCAACGCCAACGAGTGCATGCGCCAGCACAAAGAACCCTCCGCGTATTTCCGTCTCCAGAGGGTTGCAGACCAATCTGGGCAAATTGTCTGTACTGCGCCCCATTTGTTCTATCACCTCATGTCGCAAAATTCTTAATTTTTGCGACGTAAATTTTTTGAAGTATTCACAGGAAAACAATCTCTAAGGTTGTGCAATCACAACCTAAACGCGTGTAATTGAACAAAGGATTGCAAATTTACAAAGTAAATTGTATAGAGAATATAAAGTATCAAAAGTTAACAATTGTGCAAAAATACATGAATAAGGCATATTCATGCCTTAAAGAATATGCTCTTCTATCTCTTTGAAATATAACCCGAACGAAAATATAATGCTGGTTGGATATGCACGCGTAAGCACGGATGAACAGACTCTGGATGTGCAACTGGAGCACCTGCGCAAGGCTGGTTGTAATTTTATCTTTGAAGAAAAAATGTCAGGCGCGGAGCGGCAGCGTCCAGCACTCAACCGAATGTTAAAAAAAGTTAAAGCTGGTGATGTCGTCATCATTCACAAGCTCGACCGCCTCGCCCGCTCGACAAAACACCTTCTTGAAATTGCAGAGCATCTGCAAAAAAAACAGACGGGGCTTCGATCCATTTCAGAGCCATGGGCCGATACCACCTCTCCGGCGGGACGGATGATCCTGACCATATTTGCAGGTATAGCGGAGTTCGAACGGGCCCAGATCCGCGAACGTACGGCCGCAGGCCGCAGGCTTGCACGTCAACGCGGCGTTCAGATGGGCCGCCCGGCAAAGCTGGCACGTGATGATACGGCACTCGTCTGCCAACTGGTCATCAAAGAGAGGCTCTCCGTTGCGCATGTGGCCGAGAAGTTCGGGGTGCACAAGGCAACAGTCTACCGGATCCTGAACCGGCATCAGCAAACCCCTGCGCAAAACCAGGTTCAGTCAATACAGGACGGGAATGAACGAACACCCGCGGGCACGGCCCTGTCAGCGATGCGACATGACACGGATCAATAGGATGAAATGTGCCCGATACGCTTTGTGGCTGACGCTTACTTCCTGCGCTGGCGCAGATGGTGGAACAACATCTGCACGAACTGGAAAAGCACCTTCCTGTCCATTTTGCTCGCCCCTTCATGCCGGGCGCGGAACACGAATGGCAGTTCAATAACCCGCGGCCCCGCTTTCTGCGCCATGAGCAGATCAAGCAGGATCTTGAACCCCGTGCCCGACAGGCTGCCGACCGACTGCACAAACAGGGCGCGCCGCATGGCGAAGAATCCGCTCATGGGGTCGCTCACGCGAATGGGCAGCAGGCATTGCGCCACCCGGATGCCAAAGCCCGACAGCATGCGCCGCCAGGCATTGGCCAGCCCGGCATTGTCACCACCTTTAACATGGCGACTGCCTATGGCGATGTCATAGCCCTGGTGGCTTATGGCATCGGCCATAGCGGCGAGCAGGGTTTCATCATGCTGCATGTCACAGTCCATCACCGCCACGACTGGAGCTGAGGAAGACAGCACCCCCTCGATCACGGCGGAAGACAGGCCCCGCCGCCCGATCCGCAGCAGGCCGCGCACGCGGCTGTCAGCCTGTGCCAGGCGCCAGATCTCATCAATGGTGCCATCGGGTGAATTGTCATCGACAAAAACAAGTTCCCAGTCGTGACCGGTCACCGCTTTTGTGACGGCGTGGAACAGGGGAACGATGTTGCCCCGCTCCTGATAGCACGGAATGATGATGCTCAGCCCCGGCCCCGGGTGTGGGGGAGCGTCTTCATGCCTATCCCGTGGCTCAGATGCGGACAAAGCTTGCATGGTCGATAAAATCCCGGGCAGGGCACCTGATGAACACACGGGCGTGCAGACGCGACAGGAACGAAAAAAGGGTCGCTCATGCCTGGTCACCGGAGATAAAGGATTTCCCCTACAGCTGCAACATGGTAACGGCGCTCTCCACAATAAACACTTTTAAAACAATGCATTGAGTAGAAATAATAACGGTTCTGGCGCAGCATCCCTTTTTCAGGGAGAGCACATTGCCCGAAGCTTTCTGCGCAAAGCTTCGCCAAAACCTTTTTTCTGTTTTTCCTGCCACCTTTACGGGCGACAGGTAGGCGCCTGTGCCTCGTGGCCGCATGGTTCTTCCCTACAATCAATAACGCGCGTGCGCGAAGTATGGGAACAGCATAAAAGTTTCATTCACACTATTTATTTCTTTGCAACCATAACGTGCAGACTATAAACCGTACGGTTTACGGTGAGTAACTGTGCTATTTTTGCCAGATCACATATCTATTACATATATTTGTCTTTTTACGATTGTTGTCTTTCATAGGGTAAATGTATGGTTAACGTATGGCCAGATCGTGATCCGGCCTTCGTTCTGACACGTAAACCTTTGTTTCCCATGCAAAAAGCACATCGGCATCTGTCATGAATGCCCAATACAGATTCACATCTCCACACTTTTACTGATCACTGTTCGCACTCCGAACCTACAGGCTGGTGGATTACTGATGAATACCGACATCGCCATTATAGGGGCTGGCCCCTATGGTCTTTCCCTTGCGGCGCATCTGCGCGAGAGGGGGGTGAATTTCCGTATTTTCGGGCGGCCCATGGCGTTCTGGCGCGACCATGTGCCCGCTGCCCTGCGGCTCAAGGCGGAAGGCTTTGCGCTTGATCTGTTCGACCCCGCGCGGAAGTTCACGCTGGCGCATTTCTGCCGTGCGCGGGGCTACCCTTACGCGCCAACGGGCGTGCCCATTCCCGCCGAAGTCTTTCGGGAATATGGCGAGACGTTCCAGAAAACCCACGTGCCCCAGCTCAGGCCTTTTCTGGTCACGCAACTTGCGCGTGCGGGCGAAGGCTTCGCACTGCGCCTGGAAAACGGCGAGAGCGTCACGGCGCGCAACGTGGTGCTGGCGGTGGGCATCGAGCATTTCGCTTACCTGCCCCCCGCCGTGCGCGGCCTGCCGCGCGAGCGGATCAGCCATACGTTTGACGAGACGGAGTTCGCCCGCTTCGCGGGCAAGCGTGTGGCGGTGATCGGGGCGGGGTCATCGGCGGTGGATACGGCGTGCTTCCTGCATGATGCGGGAGCGGAAACCTTCATCTGCACCCGGCGGCCCAAGATATGGATCAATAACCCGCCGCAGAAACTCAGCCCGCTCAGGCGGCTGGTCACGCGCATCAAGAAACCCCTCTCCGGCCTTGGCACGGGCTGGCGCTCGCGCATGGCGTGTGACCTGCCTGATGTGTTTCACATGCTGCCCGCGCGCCTGCGGCTGCGCATCACGCGCGGGCATCTGGGGCCTGCGGCGGGCTGGGTGACCGGGCAGGTCGTGCGCGAGAAGGTCCCGATCTGGCTCAACGTGGAACTCACCGCCGCCGCCATGCACGAGGGCACCATTCACCTGACCTTCCGCGACAAACAGACCGGCCTGACCCGCACGGTGGAGGTGGACCACGTCTTTCTGGGCACCGGTGTGCAGGTTGCCGTTGACAAGCTGCCTTTTGTTGACCCCGCACTGGCGCGCGCCGTGCGCACGGAAGACAGCATGCCCGCGCTGTCCCGCCACTTCGAATCCAGCGTGCCGGGGCTGTATTTCATCGGCCCGATGGCAGCTGGCAGCTTTGGCCCGCTGCTGCGCTTTGCGTGGGGCGCGCGCTTTACCGCCCGCAGGCTGACGGCGCGTTTCAGGCGGCAGCGCGCCTTTGCCCCCATCCCGCAGCCGGCTTTCGCCCCGTAACACTTCCCCTGCCGGTCATGGCCACCATGACCTGAACTGGAAAGTCCCGACCCATGAAAAATGATTTTACAGTTCTGATCGTCTCCTCCGTCTGGTGGTCCGCCATTACGCGGGCAGCGCTGGAATTCATCGAAAGCGGGGTGAGCGTGCATGCCATCTGCCCGCAGGGGCATTCGCTGCATTGCCTCGATGGCATCGAAAGCTTCAGCCGCTACCCCTATTTCGCCGCCCCCGGCGTTCTGGCCGAGGCCGTGGCCCGCATCCGGCCCGACCTGATCGTGCCCGCCGATGACCGGGTGGTGCTGGCCCTGCACCAGGCCCATGCCGAGGCCGACCCCGGCACCGAGGCTGGCCGCCTGTGCCGTGAAACCATTGAGCGTTCGCTCGGGCAGCCTGAATTCTTCAGCTATGCCGAAACACGGCTCAAGCTGATCGATGCGCTCCGGGCCAGAGGCGTACCCACTCCTGCCGCAGCCTCCCTCGACACGGCGCAGGACATGAGCGCGTGGTGTGCACGCACACCCGGCCCGTGGGTGCTCAAGCGCGACCGGAGCTGGGGCGGGTCGGGCGTGGTCATTGCCGATACCCCGCCTGAGGCGATGGCAGCCTTCCGCCGCCTGTCGCAGCCCGCGCGCATGGCCTGCGCGCTGCGCGTGCTGCTGGCGGATCGCGACATCTATTCCTTCATGGAGGCCTCAAGCCGCCGCCCCACGCCGGTCATGGCGCAGGCGCATGTAACCGGCATGCCCGCCAATATCATGGTAGCGTGCTGGCGCGGCGAGGTGATTGCAACGCTGGGGGCGAACGTGGTGGCCTATCAGGGGCGCACGGGGGCGGCCACGGTCATCGAGATCACCGAGTCGGCGGATATGGAGCACGCGGCACGGGTGGCATGCGGCAGCCTGCAGCTTTCGGGTTTTTTTGGGCTGGATTTTGTGCGTTGCGCCAAAACTGGCACCTATCACTTCATAGAAATGAACCCGCGCCTGACCCAGATCGGCCATCTGTGCCATAATGGCACAACGCTGATCCGCAGCCTGCTGCGCCATGTGCGCGGCCAGCCAGTTGCCGTAACCTCACCCGACATGCTGGACCTTGGCACGCGCACGCTCGTGGCCCTGTTCCCGCAGGTATTGCGCGCGGAAGCCGACAGCGTGCGCAATGCCTCCGCATGGATCGACATTCCGTGGCGGCACCCGGCCCTGGTGGAGGAACTGCTGCGCCGCCCATGGCCACGCCGTGGCTCGGTAGCCCGGCTGGAGGAACGCCTGCGGCCCAACATGCCTTATGGTAAATCGGTGGACCGCAGCGAGGCCATGGGCAAGCTGTCCACCCTGCTGCAGGCGGGCATGATCACCGACATGCCGCTGGCACTCCCGTAAGCCCACGCCCCGTGCACACTTGAACACGGACCGCACGCATGCAAACGGGCCGCATGGCATCACCATGCGGCCCGTTGCGTAACCATGAGGCGCATGCCCCCTTGAATGCGGCTTACCGTGGTGACCTGAAAGCGGCGTGAAACACCCACCCACGGAACATTCTGAAAATCAGGAACGCGTCTGTCGTAAAGCTTTTTTCAAAACTTCAGGAAACGCCGCCCGCATGAAACAGGGCGGCGCCCGGAAGGCTGTTAGAAAGCGGCCTGGATACGACCGGCAACGGAATTGCCATCGCGGCCATACAGGTCATACAGAGCGCTGTTGCGGCTGACGATGATGTGGTTGAAGTCAAGCATGAAGCGGAAGTGGCGGTTGGGATACCAGTTTACCCCTGCCGACC
This sequence comes from Komagataeibacter xylinus, assembly GCF_009834365.1. Taxonomy (NCBI): domain Bacteria; kingdom Pseudomonadati; phylum Pseudomonadota; class Alphaproteobacteria; order Acetobacterales; family Acetobacteraceae; genus Komagataeibacter; species Komagataeibacter xylinus. The sequence continues at coordinate 722,420 of NZ_CP041348.1, forward strand.
AGACCGTCTGCTGCCCGCCGCGGATGGCACCGGGGGTGCCCAGGGCACTGTCCAGATCCGCCACGCTGTAACGGGCGGACAGTTCCAGTGCGCCCCAGTAACCGTGGGCGGGGTCAAACGCATGGTCTACACCCGGAGCAGCGAAGGCACCTTCCTTGATGTTGTAGCTACGCGCCTTGCCAAACAGGGTGTAGTTGGCCGCGCCATAGTAACCTTGGAAATTGACGGAACCACGGTTGGCGGCACTTGCGCCGTAGTTGTCACCACGGGTTACGCCGATGTGATAGTATTCACCCTTCAGCACCAGGCGCTTCCAGCGAAAGCCAAGTTCGGGACCGGCAGACCAGATGCTGCCCACGTTGCCCACTGCCGTGCTGAGGAACTTGGTGGTGGTCAGGTTGACCTCGGGCCCTTCGGAGAAGGTGTAGCTGCGCGAACCGCCATTTTCCGCCACCTTGAACGCGGTAATGCCAGACAGGCCAACATGCACGTCAATATCCTTGGACATGTAAGGACGGCCCGCCACGCGGAAGGTGGCACCGCTCTGGCTATCGGCAATGCCGGTATAGCTGTTGACGCCGGTTACCTTTTCAGGTGAGCCGCCACGCGCGCCATAGCTCTGGCCTGTTACGTAACCGGCAATCCACCAGCGCTTGGCATAATGCAACCCGCCAAGGCTCATGCGCGCATCGCCCGCAGCGATGTTACGCACGATATCGGTAATGGCGGGGCGCTCCATCATCTCGAATTCGTTCGAGCTTTCGGAGTCTTCTTCCGTCACGCGCGGCTGGAAGTAACCGGCGGTCAGGATGGTGTTGTGAAAGCCCGCGTAGTTCAGGTTGGCTTCATACAGCGTTGTCGAGCCATCGCCCGTGCCGTTGCCGAAGTCAGGCGTAATGTTGGCGATCCAGTTCTTGTAGCGGAACGAGATGGGAATACGCAGGCGGCGGGCGTTTTCGGTCAGGCTGGAAAAATCACCACGCGCCTCGCCCCGCCGCGGGGACATGCCCATGAAGCCACCGATATCTTCATGGAAAGCAAGGCCGATGGACATGGCATACATGCCATCGTCAGATGAAATGGTCGGGCGGCCACCGGGGAAGCCGACCATCATGCCACCAAGGTGAAGGGCCTCTTCCTTTTCCGTCGCGGCGCGGAAGGAGGCCCAGGAGGAGGAAACGCCACGATCGGACGGCGGCGTGCCGAGATCGGCCTTCTGCATCACGCTTCCAAAATTGCTGCCCGTGCCCGTATCGCCACCGATATGGATGTCACGCGCGTAGCTTTCGGGCAGGGGCTGGCCATTGGCGGCGGCAACCCGGCGGGCCTGCGCCGCATTGGCGGCGGTGGTGTTGGGGGCGTGCACTTCAGCACGGGCAAGGCGCTGACGCAGGACGCTGATCTGGCCTGACATTTCGCGCCGCATTTCCTGCATCTCGCGCTGCAGGGCCTGAATCTGGGCAGCATCGGAAGCCGATGCCGCATGAGCCGGCTGCAGGGAACACGCCCCCCACAGGGCGGAGGAACCAAGCAACAGTGAAGCAGCTGAGCGGCGAATCATATTAACCATTCCGTAATGAAGAATGGGTTCATTTAAGGGCACGACACAGTTTTGTGTGTTATGTTTCCAATACAGTTTCATGAAGGTTTTATGACAATCCTCCATACAGAAAAACCGCCCGGAAACCGGGCGGTTCTGTTATATCGTTACTTGATCAGGGATTTTATTTAGCGCTGTCCCACTGGCGCAGGATCTCGGTCTTGACCGTGTCCGGAACCGTTACGTAGTCAAGCTTGTAGGCTGCCGCATTTCCGCTCTTGAGCGCATAGCCAAAGAACTTGCGCACGGCTGCCCCATGGTCGGCCTTGGCGGTGGGCACCGGCACGAGCACATAGGTGGGCGAGACAATCGGCCATGCGCCAGCGCCCGCCGTATCGAGCAGGTCAACGGCGAAGTGGGAGGCGTCCTTCCAGTCCGCGGCCTCGGCAGCGCTCTTGAAGCTGTCCATATCGGGGGCGACATAGGCACCGCTATGGTTCTTCAGCTTGACGGTCACCATGTGCGCGTTGGCTGCGAAGGCATATTCGACATAGCCGATCGCACCCTCGGTGTTGCGCACGGAGGCGGCAACGCCATCATTGCCACGCGCACCAATGCCGCCGGGCCAGGCGATGGAGGCACCTGCGCCCTGCCCCTCGCGCCACTCGGGCGAGACGCGGGCGAGATAGCCGGTGAACACCGCCGTGGTGCCCGAGCCATCAGCGCGGTGCACGGTGGCGACTGCCGTGTCAGGCAGTTTTACGCCGGGATTGAGGGCTGCGATGCGCTTGTCGTTCCACTGCTCGATCTCGCCACGATAGATGGCGGCAAGCGTGGGGCCATCAAGCTGGATCTGGTTGGCGGCAATACCGGGCAGGTTGATGACCGGCACGATGCCACCCATGACCGTGGGGAACTGGAACAGATGGGCGTTTTCCAGCTTCTGCGCATCCATCGGCACGTCGGAGGCGCCAAAATCAACCGTGCCCGCCAGAATCTGGTTCTGCCCGGCGGAGGAGCCGACCGTCTGATAATTCAGGTTGACGCCCGCAGCACTCCGCGCATCCGCCCCCCAGGCACCATAGATGGGTGCGGCGAAGCTGGAACCGGCCCCTGTAATGTCAGCAGCATGGGCCATGACGGGCAGGGCGCTTGCCAGCAGGGCACAGGTAAGCATTCGAGCAGAAAAAGACATAATACTCATGTTCTCCGACATGAAGAATACAGACGTGTCTGGCCTTGCAGCCGACAGGCCGGAGAATAAAAAATTAGTGTCCGTAATGGAAATGATATGTCCATGACAGTTTTATGAAGGAAATATGAACCCTTCCGATACCTGCCATGACCCCGGTCAGGCGCGGCTGTACGCATCCTCAAGCCGCACGATATCATCCTCGCCCAGATACGGCCCGGACTGGACCTCGATCAGGGTAAGCGGAATGCGGCCGGGGTTTTTCAGCCGGTGCGTGGCGCCAAGCGGCAGGTAGACGCTCTCGTTCTCGCGCACCAGAATGTCCTCCCCGTTGCGCGTGACCTGCGCCGTGCCTTCCACCACCACCCAGTGCTCGGCGCGGTGATAATGTTTCTGCAGCGACAGCATCCGCCCCGGCTCCACCACGATCCGCTTGACCTGGAAGCGGGTGCCCACGATCAGCGTTTCATAAAAACCCCAGGGGCGGTAGCGGCGGCGATGGGCAGTGGCTTCGGGGCGGTCGGCCTTTTTCAGCCGGGCCACGATGGTTTTCACATCCTGCGCATGACGGCGGTGGGTGACCAGCACCGCATCCTCATTGACCACCACCAGCAGGTCTTCCACCCCGCTCACCGCTGTCAGGACACCATCGGTGCGCACGTAGCTGTTGGTGGTGTTGTTGAGCACCACATCGCCACTGACCACGTTGCCCGCACAATCCTGCGGGCCGAGTTCCCACAGCGCATCCCAACTGCCCACGTCCGACCAGCCGAAATCACCGGGGATGACGGTCATGAGGTCAGTGCGCTCGGCCACGGCGTAATCGATCGAGATATCGGGCGAGGCGGCAAACGCCGTGGGGTCCAGCCGTTCAAAATCAATGTCCGACCGCCGCTCGCGCACGGCCAGACGCATGGCGGCGAGAATGGCGGGCTCGAATTTTTCCATCTCGCCCAGCAGGGTCCGGGCGGTGAACACGAACATGCCCGAGTTCCATAAAAAACGCCCCGAGCCAAGCATGCGCTCCGCGTTGGCGGCATCGGGTTTTTCAACAAACCGCTCAACCGCGAAGGCACCGTCATACCCCGCAAGCGGCTCTCCCTTTTCAATATAGCCATAACCGGTCTCGGCCCGCGTGGGGGTCATGCCGAATGTTACGATCCGCCCGGCCCGCGCCACCTGTGCCGCCAGCGCAAGTGCCGGGGCGACGTTCTGCGGCTTCTGCATCGCGGCATCGGCGGCCATGATCCACAGCACCGCATCGGGGTCGGTCTCGGCCGCAAGCAGGGCGGCCGCCGTGATGGCGGGAGCGGAATTGCGCCCGACCGGCTCAAGCAGGATGCGCGGCGCGGTTATGCCCACCTCGCGCAGTTGTTCGGCCATGATGAAGCGGTGCTCGTTATTGCACACCACGATCGGCGCGCTGAAACCCGGACCATGACTGCGCAGCGCGGTTTCCTGCACCAGGGTACGCTGCGAGACCAGCGGCCAGAACTGCTTGGGGTAGGCACTGCGCGAGACGGGCCACAACCGGCTGCCGCTCCCGCCTGACAGAATGACCGGAACCACGGACAGGGCAGGATGCGGAAGAGAACCGGTCATGGAGACTCCTGAAGGAACGAAGCGCTGTATATTCACAAAGCGTTTGGAAATGACGGAAGTTCTGGGGCACGCTTTTTTCGGAACGTATCGCACAGCGTAGCCTTCGGGAAAAAAGCCGTCCCCGCACATTTTGATCAGCGCCCGGTTTTAAACACGCGCTCAGTGAATTTTCTGGGCATCGGCGCGCAGCACGTCAAGCGAGCTGCGCAGTTGCATCTCCTTCTCGAACTCGCTCATCTGCTCGCGCCGGTCGGCAAACAGGATGGCATCGACGCGCAGGACCAGCTTGCGCAACCGCCAGAACTGCTCGGCATCGACAATCAGCGTACGTGACATGTCTTCCAGCGCGCCGACCTGGATGTATTTGCTGTTGTGGAGCGGATCATCATGCAGTTCCTCCACGAAAATGGGCACGAAGCACAGCGCCACCGAACAGGGCGCGGGCGTGAAGGGCCGGGCCTCGTGCCCGTCATACACCTTGACGCGGCTGATATCGAACTTGGCGTATTCCTTCAGCAGCCACGCCATCTGGGTAGGGGGCGCGATGCGGGCGAAGTCCTCGCGGGTAAAATCAAGGAAGACCTTGCGGTCCCTGATGATGATCTGGTCATCAAGGGCAAGCTGCTGGGCATAGGCTGCTTCCTCCTGCGAATGCTTGATCAGGATATTGTGCTGGGAAAAATCCGCCTCGCTGCGCGCGCTCCAGTGCAGGTAGCCTGCGAATACCGTTCCCAGGCACAGCAGCACCGGCACGCTCATGCAGGCCCACCAGTGCCGCCGCGCAAAGGCCCGCAGACCCTTATCTTCATCCATCTGGGCCGGATACATGCACCCGATCTCCCTGTCTGTGCCCCAAGGCTGGGCCCGCTTTTTCCAGCCGCCATGTTAGCAGAGCGGCCGTGAGCCTGTCATGCCGCGGGCATGCACGGGGCTGACCCCTGCCCTCCGCCCACGCCGCACGCCAGGGCCTTTCTGGCTGCCCGCTCCATTATATACATCATGATTGATAATACCGGATAAATAACACCCGATTCCGATGCCGGGCCACGGCGGCATGCCCGCATAACCGGGCTTTTATGACTGCACGGTACAGGATACGGCCTGCAACCCGCGCTCCAGCAGCAAAAACCGCCCGTGCAATAATCAATTCTTAAGGGATGTGCCCTAGCAGGAGGGATGTGCCCCGGCACGCCCCATGATGCCCCCAGCCAAGGTAAGAGCCATTGTCCGCGGACCTGCTCCTGACACTGACACCGACGGAACAACAGGACCTCCAGCAGATCAGGGAGTCCGGCCAGTTCGACGCCGCCTTCTATCTTGCCACCTATACGGATGTGGCCGGATCAGAACTCGATCCCCTGCTGCATTACGTCAAATACGGCTACCGTGAAGGCCGCCAGCCCAACCGCAACTTCCGGCCCGATGCCTACCTGATCCAGCACCCCGATGCAGGGGCGCGCAACCGCAATCCCTTCATTCACTTCCTGCACACGCATGCGGGCTGCCATGTCGCCCATCAGGGCCTGCTCACGCGCTTCCACCTCGAGGACCTGAGCATCGGCGTGCGCACGCTCGAGCAACTGCCGTTTTTTGAACCCGGCGCCTATCACGACAGCAACCGCGACCTCGACCGCGACATGACGGACATGGCCGAGCACGCCCTGCTCTATGGCGTGCCCGAAGGGCGGCGCATCTTCAGCCCGCTCCGCGTGTCCGAAACACTCGGCGCACTGTGCGCAGCAAAAGGGCTGGATGATGCGGATTACCTCACCCCCGGCGGCCCGGTGCCCGAAAGCATTGGCATCTATTACAATTCAGCCGGGAATGTCTTCATCCACGAAATCGCGGCCGACCTGCATCGCAGCCTGAGCGATGCCGGGCTGGACTGTCGCCTGCTTGATGAGACCGCCAGCATTGATGATCGGCCAGCGCTGTGCATTTTTGTCGCCCCGCATGAATTCTTCCATCTCGGGCGCGGGCGGGACTGGGCTACGGGTGCCATCATCCGCGATGCCATCATGTTCAATACCGAGCAGCCCCAGACCCTGTGGTTCGAGCGCGGTCTGCCCTTCATGCTCATGGCTGCGGGCGTGATCGATATCTGCCACCAGATGGCCGAGAGCTTCCGGCAGGCCGGGCTGCCCGCCATCCATTTCACCCCCACGATCGGTACCACGCGGGATTATCTGGAAAAAGACGACATGCAGCACCCCATGGTGCGCATCCTGCCGCCCGCGTGCCGCAAGCGCCCCGACCCTGCAACGCCTTTTGCAGCCCGTGGGCTGGATATCAGCTTTTTTGGCGGCCTTTCCGCCCACCGCGAGAAATTCTTTGCCCGCAATGCCGGTTTCTTCGCGCAGTACCGCACCTATTTCTACTACCGCAAATTCACGACACCCATCGATACCAGCCCGCGCGACCGGCCGCTCTCGCGCCTGGCTACCCATGTGGCGGGGCATTCGCGCATTGCGCTGAACATCCACCGCGATGATTACGGTTTTTTTGAATGGCACCGCATCGTCAAGGGCGCCATGGCCAATGGGGCGGTGGTGGTGTCCGAGCCGTGCCTGCCGCATCCGGTCTTCCGGGCGGGCGAGCACTTTCTTGAAGAAACAGGCCGCCATATCCCCAACCTGATCGAATGGCTCACCCACACGCCAGAGGGGCAGGTCAGGGCCGAGGCCATCCGCCGCAGCGCCCTGAAACTGATCGGCACGCCATCGGGAAACCGGGCGTGCTGCACGCGCATCCGCGACTTTATCGCCCATGTATGGAGCACACCGGAAGAATGAGCATCGCTGCCCCCTGGATGGCGACCGACCAGACCGCCTTCGCCTTCAAGCACCGCCGCAGGAAGCCTGCCGATCTGGTCAGCCTGTGCGTGACCAACTTCAATTATGGCCGCTACATCATCGAAGCCCTTGAGTCCCTCGCCGCCCAGACCCACGCCGCCCTTGATCTGGTGGTGGTGGATGACTGCTCGGGCAAGGATGACTCGGTTGCCCTCATCACCGCGTGGATGGAAGAAAACCACGCCCGCTTCTGGCGTTGCACCCTGGTGGTGCATACGCGCAACCTTGGCCCTTCAGCCGCGCGCAATACCGCATTCCGCCACGCGGTCGGGGCGTTCGTGTTTGTCATGGATGCGGATAACATGATCTACCCCCGCGCCATTGCCCGCCTGCACGAGGCGGCGGTGGATGGCGGGTTTGATGCGACCTACTGCCAGCTTGAATATTTTGGCAAGGAGCAGCGCATCGGCTCGGCTGACATATGGGACCCCGCCCAGATCGTGCGTGAAAATTACGTGGACGTCATGGCCCTGCTGCGCCGGGAGGTCTGGGTTGCGGTGGATGGCTACAGCCATATTGATGAAGGCTGGGAAGATTACGATTTCTGGCTGAAATTCATCGACCGCGACTTCCAGGCCGCCTATGTGCCCGAGATCCTGTGCCGCTACCGCGTGCATGGCAATTCACGCACCACCAACGAGGCATGGGTCGCGCATGAAAGCCTGCGCGCCATCATGGCCTTTCGCCACCCTGCGCTGAGCGCGCGTTACCGCACCCCGCCCGCTATTGCCAGAACCTGAAAAAAACCGCGTATTCCCGCCCGCGCCGTCCTGTGCCTATATAAGGTCATGACGCCACCTGACCGCCCTGAAACGCATGGCTCCCGCCGCATTATCGTGACCGGGTGCGACCACACCTATTTTGAACTGACGGCCGAACTCATCACCTCCATCCGCAACCATACGGATACGACCATCGGTGTGATCGACTGCGGCATGACCGCACAGCAGCGCACGGTGCTGCACGGGCTGGGCGTGCGGGTGCTTGCACCCCACATCCCCGATTACGCGCCACGGCGGGCGCTGGCAGAGAAGCCCAGCCTTGCCATCAACATCAGCAAGCTGTGGCTTGACCAGATCCTGCCCGATTTTGACCTGATCCTGTGGCTCGATGCCGATACATGGGTGCAGGACGGGCAGGCGCTTGAGCGGCTGTTTGCCGCGGCAATGAACCAGACCATCGCCATCGTGCCCGAAATCGGCGCCAAGTGGGCCGACCTGCTGGGCGTGCGCTGGATCTGCCCCGGATGGATGCAGATCCGCTCGTTCCTGTATAAAAACGCCACCCGCGCCCGGCTGCCATTTGCCATCCGCAGGCGCATCGGGGCCAAGCCACTGCTCAATGCGGGCGTGTTCTGCCTGCACCGCCACGCCCCCATCTGGCCGGTGCTGCGCAAGTGGCAGGCGCAAATCCTGCCCCGCCGCCACATGGCCTTTACCCAGGACCAGCTCTGCATTGCCCTGGCCGTGTATATCGATGGCCAGGGCGTGACCTTTCTCGATAACAGCCACAACTATCTCGGCCCCTGGCTGCTTGATGAAACCACGGGCACGCTGGCCAACCTGTTCTTTCCACATGCGCCGGTGGGCATCGTGCACATGGCCTCGCAAAAAGCCATACGCAGCAAGCTGGAGAACACCCTCACCATCCGCACCGTGCAGGGCGGGCAGGCTGCGGTCAACCTGCGCTACGGGGGCATACGGGCGCTGTCAGGCCGCAGGGGTTGAGGCGGTGCCCGGCTTTTCGGCGTGGGCGGACTGTATGCGCTCGGCGGCCTTGCGCAACTGCTCGGCAAGGTTGAGGGCCAGCTCGGGCGGCAGCACGGTCACCACGCGCTTATCGCCCTTGGGCATGTGCTCGGGTGCAGTCGCCATGAACAGGTCCATCACCACAATGGAATCCTGCACGGCCTCCGCCCCGCAGCTGACGGTAGGGTAGACCACGGCCCGACCGGCGGCGTCGCGTTCCTCTTTCATGGTAGATTCCTCCTCAGTCCGGCACATTCAGCGCTTGGCCGGGCGTGACGCATCACGTCGCAGTTGCAGGTTCAGGTCCTGTATGGTCTTGCGGGCCTGTGCGAGTTCTTCACGCAGGCGGGTGAGTTCCGCCTTCAGCGCCACGATTTCTGCCCGCAGGGCAGGAGGATGATCGGCCATGTGCAACACCTTCCTTGCAAATCAGGTTTTTGGGGCGGTCGATGCGAAGCGGGCGCGCACCTGCTCGAACAGGGCGCGCGCGGCCATGTCCTTCGTATCGGTATGTTCAATGTGATGGCGCATGCGGGCGGCGATTTCATCGGCATGCAGCACCTTCGCCTCGACAAGCATCTGCATGAGGTCCATGACAACGATCTGCTGGGCTGCGATCATCTTGACCACAGGCATGACCTTGGCCTGCGCCGCATCACCCGCCGCCTGCGCCAGAACCTTGCGCAACTGGTCCGTTTCAGCCTGATCGTTCATGATTGTGTTCCTCCGCTCTTGTCATCTCGCGGCAGGCATGGTGATAGCAAACAGCCGGTACAGCAATGCCGCCCACGCAGGGCCGCTCATAGGCGGCTGCCGCATCTACCCCCCTTCAGGACCGTAAACCGCCATGCCGCCCCCCACCATCCCTGATGATGAATTACATGTGACCTATATCCTGGCCTCGGGGCCGGGCGGGCAGAACGTCAATAAGGTGGCAACGGCAGCGCAGTTGCGTTTCGATGCGCGTAATTCTCCCTCGCTTTCCGCCCGTGTCAAAAGCAGGCTGATTGCGGTGGCTGGCAGCCGCATGACGGCGGATGGCGTAATCGTGCTGACCGCGCGCCGCTTTCGCAGCCAGATCCGCAACCGCGAGGATGCCGTGGCCCGCCTGCATGAAATGATTGGTGAGGCCAGCCACGTACAGGCCTACCGGGTGCCCACCCGCCCCTCGCGCACGCAGCGCCGCAAGCGGGTGGACAACAAGAAACACCGCAGCCGCATCAAGCAGGGCCGCAGCGGCAACCACATGGACTGAGGACACAAGAGAAAAGCTTCAGAAGAACGCCGCCTTTAAAAAGACGGCGCCCGAAAACTTCTGACCTCACCCTTTCCTGGTCACCTGCTGCCCTTTGGGCGGTGCGGGCACGGGCGTATGTTCCGTCCAGCCGCCGCCAAGAGCGCGGTAAAGGGTGATGAGATTCTGGTAGCGCGATACCGCAATCGAAATCTGCCACTGCTGCGCCTGCAGCAACGTGCGCTGCGACACCAGCGAGGTAAGATAGGAATCCGTCCCCGCCCTGTAGCGCATCATGGCCAGGCTGTAGGCATCGGCCGAGGTCGAGACATACCGGTCCATCTGCGTCGTCTCGTCGCGATAGGTGTCACGCGCGGCCAGCGCATCCGCTACTTCACGGAAGGCTGACTGCACCGCCTTTTCATACGCCGCAGCCTTGGCCGCGCGCATGGCGCGCGAGGCCTTCAGGTTACCGCTGTTCTGCCCCCAGTTGAGCAGGGGCACCTGCAACTGCGGCGACACGCCCCATGTGGTCGCAGCCGATGTAAACAGCTTGTGCGGCTGCAGGCTGCTGATGCCATCGGATGCGGTGAGCGTGATGCGCGGATAGAACGCCGCCTTGGCCGCGCCGATATCGGCATTGGCGGCCAGCAGGTCATGCTCGGCGGCCATGATGTCGGGGCGGTGTTCGAGTACCTCGCCTGGCAGCCCCGGCGGCAGGTCCTGCATGATGGTCTGCTGGCCCAGCGGGCTGGCAGGCGGCAGGTTATCGGGGATGGGCTGGCCAATCAGCATGGTCAGCAGATTTTCATCCTGCCGCACATGCCGGCGCGATTCATCGCGGAAGGCCCCGCTCTGCGCCACCTGCGTTTCCGTCTGGCGCAGGGTCATCTGGTCGGTTTCGCCATGGGCGAAGCGGGCCTTCACCATCTCCAGCGTGGCCTCCTGCGAGGCCATCGTCTCATCGGACAGGCGCAGAGAGGCCTGGTCACCCAGCCATGAAACATAGGCCGTGGCCACCTGCGAGATGATGCTGATCAGCATGGCGCGCGCGTTTTCGCGCTGCATCAGCGCATGTTCGGCCGCCTCGCGCGACATGCTGCGGATGCGCCCGAACAGGTCGATCTCATACGACGAGACACCAATGCCCATCTGGTAATATTTGAACATGGGCGGGTTGCCGGTATCGAGGCCAGGCGCAAAGCTCAGGCCCGCAGCATCCGACGGCCCCTGGAACATCGCCTCGCCACCGCCGCTGATGGCGGGGAACAGGCTGGCGTGCTGGATGTCGAACTGCCCCTGCGCGCGGCGGATATCGGCTGCCGCCTCCCGCAGGTCGCGGTTCTGCCGGATGGCGATGGCAATCAGCGCCCTGAGCCGGGGGTCGGTAAAGAACTCCGCCCAGCCCAGATTGGCCGCGAGCGGGTTCTCGGCCACCGCATCACCCGTGGTGGCGTAAGCAGGCCATGAAGTCGCCAGCGGCGGGGTGGGGCGCTTGTAATGCGGGATCATGGTGCAGCCCGCCAGCAGCATGGCCGCCAGTGTCGCGGCACCCGCCCGCCTGAGTGTGGGGAGAACGGTCATGGCATTACGCTCCCTTGGTCCGCTCGGACAGGCGCCTGACGCGGAACAGACGCAGCACCACCACAAAAAACAGCGGCACGAAATACACCGCCAGCAGGGTGGCCGTGAGCATGCCGCCCACCACCGCGGTGCCGATCGCGACACGCGCGGCCGAACCCGCCCCCGTGGCAATGGCCAGCGGAAACACACCCACCACGAAGGCGATGGAGGTCATGAGAATGGGGCGCAGGCGCTCGCGACCTGCTTCAAGCACCGATTCCTCAAGCGTTGCCCCGTTCTCGAAAAACGCCTTGGCGAATTCCACGATCAGGATGGCATTCTTCACCGCCAGCCCCACCGTGGTCAGCAGCCCCACCTGGAAATACACGTCATTGGCCATGCCGCGCAGCAGGGTGGCCACGATCGCACCCAGTACGCCCAGCGGAATGACCAGCAGCACGGCAAACGGAATGGCCCAGCTTTCATAAAGGGCGGCCAGGCAGAACAGGATGACGATCACCGCCAGCGCGTAAAGCGGCCCGGTGGAAGAGCCCGAGGCCATCTGCTCGAACGAAAGCCCGGTCCACTCATACCCCACGCCTGTGGGCAGCTTGGCCAGGATCTCCTTCATGGCAGCGATCGAATCCCCCGAACTGTAGCCCGCGGCGGGCTGGCCAAGGATTTCAAAGGCATTGAGGCCGTTATAGTCCTCGACCTTCTGCGGCCCCATGATCCACTGCCCGGACACGAAGGCGTTGAACGGCACCATGCCGCCGGCGGCGTTGCGGATATACCATTTGTTCAGGTCATCGGGGATCATGCGCGCATCGGGCTCACCCTGGATGTAGACCTGCTTCACGCGGTCATCGCGCAGGAACTGGTTGACGTAGATCGACCCCAGCGCGCCCTCGATGGTGGTATTGATGTCGGCAATGGTGATGCCCAGCGCATTGGCCTTCTCGCGGTCGATATCGAGATGGAACTGCGGCGCATCTTCCATGCCGTTGGGGCGCACGGCGGTCAGGCGGCGATCCTTGGCGGCCATGCCCAGCACCATGTTGCGCGCCGCGAGCAGCTTGGTGTGGCCCAGGTGGCCACGGTCTTCAAGTTCAAGGTCGAATCCGGTGGCGTTGCCGAGTTCCAGCACGGCGGGCGGGTTGACGGCAAAGATCTGGGCGACCGGATCCATCCAGAAATGCATCATGATACGCATGGCAATCGCCGCCGAGGTCTGGCTGGCGGCGGGCCGCTCATCCCAGTCCTTGAGCCGGATGAAGAAGGCACCAGCACTCTGCCCCTGCCCTGCAAAGTTGAACCCGTTCGTGGAATAGACGGATTCGACATTCTTGCCCTCGGTCTTGAGAACGTAGTCCGCCACCTTGCGGTTGACGGCCGCCGTCTCCTCCAGCGTGGCCCCTGCAGGCATGGTGACCTGGCCGAAGATCAGGCCCTGATCCTCATCGGGCAGGAAGCCGCCGGGCAGGCGCATGAAAAGCCAGCCCACACCTGCCGTAATCAGCACGAACACCAGCATGGACAGGCCCGCATGCCCGAGCACGCGCCCTACCCCGTTCTGGTAGGCCGTGGTCATGCGCGCAAAATGGCGGTTGAACCAGCCTGCGGCCCCGGTGGTCTTTTCATGCGTGCCGGGCTTGAGCATGGTGGCGCACAGGGCCGGTGTCATGACCATGGCCACCACGACCGAAAGCCACATGGCCGCGACGATGGTGATGGAAAACTGCCGGTAGATCACGCCCGTCGAGCCACCAAAGGCAGCCATGGGCAGGAACACCGCCGTGAGCACCAGCACGATGCCCACCAGCGCGCCCGAGATTTCATCCATCGACTGCCGGGCCGCATCACGCGGGGAGAGCTTCTTCTCGGTCATGACGCGCTCGACGTTTTCCACCACCACGATGGCATCATCAACCAGCAGGCCCACGGCCAGCACCATAGCCAGCATGGTCAGCGTGTTGATGGAAAAGCCAAGGGCGGCCAGGATGCCGAACGTGCCCAGCAGCACCACCGGCACCGCGATGGTCGGAATGAGGGTGGCGCGGAAGTTCTGCAAGAACACCAGCATGACCAGGAACACCAGCGCGATCGCCTCGATCAGCGTAATGACCACTTCCTTGATCGACAGCACGATGAAGGGTTCGGTATCGAGCGGGTAGACGGTTTTCAGGCCCGGCGGGAAGAACTGCTCGAGTTCCCTGATCTGCTCGCGCACCGCGTTCTCGGTCTGGAGCTGGTTGGCGCCCGGCGCAAGCTTGAGCGCCATGCCCGAGGCCGGCATGTTGTTATAGAAGGAATGGGTGTTGTAGGTCTGCGGCCCCAGTTCGACACGGGCCACGTCACGGATGCGCACCTGCGAGCCATCCTGCTGCACCTTGAGCAGGATCTTCTCGAACTCCTCGGGCGAGCGCAGGCGCGTCGGTCCGATGATGGTGGCATCGAGTCGCGCGCCCTTGACCGCGGGCACGCCGCCAAGCTCGCCTGATGAAACCTGGATGTTCTGCGTCTGGATCGCGGTCTGCACATCGCCCACGGTCAGGCCGTATTTGTACAGCTTTGAGGGGTCGAGCCAGATGCGCATGGCGTATTCCGCGCCGAACAGCGTGTGGTCACCCACGCCGGTCACGCGGCTGAGCGGATCGGAGATGTTGGAGGCCACGTAATCGGCAATATCAGCACCGCTCATGCTGTTATCGGTCGAGATAAAGCCGAGCACCATCATGAAGTTCTTGACGGCCTTGGTAATGCTCAGGCCCTGGGCAGTCACTTCCTGCGGCAGCTTGGGCTGGGCAAGCTGCAGCTTGTTCTGCACCTGCACCTGCGCGATGTCGGGGTTGGTACCCTGCGCGAAGGTGAGATCGATTTCCATCTGCCCCGAGGCATAGGACTGCGAGGAGATGTATTCGAGGTGATCGAGCCCGAACATCTGCTGCAGGATGGGGCGCACCACCGTATCGTTCACCGTATCGGCCGACGCACCCGGATAGGTCACGGTAATGGCGATCTGGGGTGGGGCGATGGAGGGATACTGCGCGATGGGCAGGCGGAAGATCGACACCCCGCCCACGAGCATGATGATCAGCCCGATCACCCACGCGAAGACAGGCCGGTCAATGAAAAAGCGCGACAGAGACATGGGGGATTATCCTGCCTTGGCCGGTTCGGCCGCATCCTGCGGGGTGACGGTGTCGCCGGGGTGGATTTTCTGCACCCCGTCAAGCACCACGCGCTCGCCACTTTTCAGCCCGTCGGTCACCAGCCAGTCCGTGCCGATGGCCTGCCCGACCGTGATGGGGCGCAGGCTGACCTTGTTATCGGCATCGACCACCCATACCTGCGGGTCACCGTGAGAGTTGCGCTGCACGGCCTGCTGCGGCACCAGCAGGGCGGTGGGGTCCAGACCCTCGGCCAGCTGGGCGTGCACGTACATGCCCGGCAGCAGCAGCCGCTCGGGGTTGGGCATGACCGCACGGACCACAACGGTGGCGGTGGCTTCATCCACATTGACTTCCGAGAATTCCATGCTGCCGGAATGCTCGTAGGTCGTGCCATCCTCCAGGGTGATGCTGATGGAGGCGGCATTGTTGCCCGCGCGCGTCAGCCGCCCCTGCGCCAGCTCGCGCCTGAAGCGCAGCAGTTCGGTCGCGGGCAGGTTCACATCCACATAAATCGGGTCAAGCCGGGTCACGATGGCGACATTGTTGGTCTGGTTGGCGGTGACCAGAGCACCCACGGTCAGGATGGAGCGGCCGATCCGGCCCGTGATCGGGGCATTCATGTGGGTGTAGCCCAGATCGACCGTAGCACGCTCGAGCTGGCCCTTCGCACTCAGGATATCGCCCTGGGCCGCGCGCTCGGCGGCCAGTGCATCGTCATATTCCTGCTGGCTGACGGCATGGGCCTTGAGCAGCGGCCCGTAGCGGGTCAGCTTGGCGCGTGCCGTGACCTCACTGCTCTGGGCATGCAGCAACTGGCCCTGCGCGCTGTCGACTGCGGCCTGATAGATGCTGGGATCGATCTGGTAGAGCTGCTGGCCTGCCTGCACGTCCGTGCCTTCAACGAACAGACGCTTCTGGATGACGCCACTGACCTGCGGGCGCACCTGCGCGATCTCGAACGCCTCGGTTCGGCCCGGCAACTGGGTGTGGATTTCCACGGGGGCGGCCTTGAGCGTCATGACCGTGACGGGCTGCGGCGGCATCTTGGGGGCGGCAGCATGCTTCTGGCACCCCGCCAGGGCAAGTATCAGAGCCGCCGGGGCTACGACACGGGAATATTGCATCATGGTCACCAACCGGCTTGAAGGCCGTAATCTAAAAATGTTTCTGAATCACGTCCGTGCTGTTTGCCGCACATGGCCGCCATATGAAAGCCAAATAAGGAAACCATTTGGTTTTCAATGAATGGAAAACTATATCGTCTCCATAAGGCGGTCAAGCAGTGCGCCCATTCAAAAATGGCCGGAACAGATTACGAATGAGCAAGATTGGACGGGAAGGACACGGCTCCATGCATGATAACTGTGATACCCCGCGCCGCGGCCCCGGTCGCCCCCCGGAAATGGAGGAATGCGAACGCCGCGAACGCATTCTCGATGCGGCAAGCGAAGTGTTGCAGAAATGCGGCTATCATGCGGCCTCGATGGACAAGGTGGCCCAGCATTCAGCCATGTCCAAGCGCACGCTGTACCTCATGTTCCATTCCAAGCAGGATCTGTTCCGCACGCTGGTCAGCAGCAGGCTGTTCAATGTCAGCCCCGGCAAATGCCTGCACATGGCCGACCCGGTGGAGGAACTGACCGAACTGCTCATGCGGCTTGGCAGCGTGATCCTGCGGCCTGACCGCATCAGCCTGATCCGCGCACTCGTTACCGAATCGCAGCAGTCGGAAGATATCCGCCAGATCCTGACCAGCCTGCGCGCGGGCGGAAAGGACAATGTGCTCACCACCTGGCTCGACCGCTACGTGCGTGCGCGGAACGGGCCGGTGGAGAACATATCGATGTACGGCAACATGCTGTTTGGCATGACCATTGGCGACCTGATGCTGCAAAGCCTGGCCTGCGCGCCCGATCAGGCATGGAGCGAGCAGGGCATGCGCCCGCGCTTTCGCAGGGCGGTGCAGATTTTCCTGGCGGGCTTCGCAGATGGTTGCCCTGCGGCTTCATAGAGCGCTTGAAAACAGCGCCTCGCGTTTTGGGGTGCCGCCTTTGTTTGCTGATGGCGGCACCCTCTGAAGCTTTTTGAAAAAAAACGACACAAAAAAACTTCCTGTTATTGCTGAACCGGTCTCTCCACTTCAGGCGGCGCGGCTGTCGCGCTGCCTGCGGGTACCACTCCATATGGCCCTCCGGCCAGAACCTCCAGGCACAGCACGCCCAGCATGCCGGGATGACGCGGGCCAAGATCCAGCAACGCCTGTCCATCCGTCCAGCGGCAGGGTTCGGGGCGCGGCGCGTAAAAACCATCATGCCACCCAGATGGAGCTTTCTGGGCCAGATGCATCACGATATGGCGGGCCACGGTGCCTTCAAACAGCTTGATATGCCGGACCAGTACGCCACGCGGGCGGCGCTCATCGCCACAGGCACCAGCCATGCCGGCCGGGCGGACGGTGCGCGACATGATCCGCACGGCGCCAACACCGGGCGGCAGCATGAAGACCGCATAGCGATTGGCATCGCGCATCTTGCGCAGGGTAATACCCTCATCGGTCATGAGGTGCAGATCGGCATCATGCGTTGTGCCGGGGGATGCAGCTTCCGCCCTCTCCGGCGTGGGTTTCGCGCCTGGCATGGCGCCATTGGGGGGCATGCCGCCCCCGTCATACCTGCCCCTGTTGGAACGGTTCATACCCGTGGTTAGGCCACCAGACATTTTCTTCCCCCATGGCATAAATTCCAGTTCCAGCAAGGCAACAGCACCAAAACTGACATGGAGGAAAAATATCGGCGTAAAGAATTAAAAATACTCTAACAGCCTGTCCGGCCGGGCATTTCAGGGAGGGTCATGATGCCGAGGCCGGCATGGCTTTTGCCGCCAGCGCCGTACCGTTCTTTTGCCGTTACAAACGCGTGCAGCAAAGATCCATCCGGTCGTGACTTCTGCAAGACCACACAGGCGGCAGAAGAGTGGGACCGAGATCGGTCACACGGTATATCGCACCACTTTACAGCCTCGCCGCATCAGCGGGCGCTCCAGCCCGACAGGCGTGCCAGACGCCGGGCCCGTACAACAACGTCTTCAGAAACATGGGGCAATTCACATCGATCAATAATGGTTCATCCGCTGAACTTCAAAGTCCAGCATATGTTGCACCTGTTCAGGGCGCCTTATAAGATGCAGAAAATTTATAGAGAATGGAAACATGAATTATAAAAACAATTATATAATGCCATCATGTTTTTCATTCTTTATGGCCATGATTTCAAGCTGCGTGTTCTTCCCCGGGTTCATGAGCTTTGATTCCTTTTATCAGTATGGGCAGGCTCTTGGGCTGGAACCCCTTACCGATGTCCATCCACCCATCATGTCCTATATCTGGCGGGCACTCTGTGTGGTGACAAAATCACCCGGAACATTGTTGTTCTTTGATCAGATCATTTACTGGCTGGCCATTCTTCTCTTTGCCTGCGCGGTGTCCAGACGGTCCTGGCGTCGTGTCATCATGATCGGGTGTCTCGGCTTCTGGCCACCGCTTTACATCACCTCGCTCCATTTATGGGCCGATGCAGGCATGATGGCCTTTCTGGCGCTTACTGTCGCCTGCCTGGCAGTCCAGATTACTGACGAGAGAAAACGCTGGCTTGTCATGGCAGGCGTGGCCCTGTTTGTTGCCGCTTCCTTGCGGCATAATGCCATAACCGGCGTCATTCCACTGATGTGTTACATTGCATGGCGTTTTGCCAGGAATTTTCCTGCGCCGGTTCCAGCCTGCATGAAAATTCTTGCTTCTTTATTCCTGGTTCTGGTGCTTGGCCAGAAAGCCTTGTCCATTGGCGTCGAACACGTGCCACAACTTGGCACAGTTCTTGTATGGGACCTGACAGCAATCAGCGTGGCCGAAAATAAAGATGTCATTCCTGATTATGTTCCAAAAACACCCGGCCCGGATTTTGTCGGGCGCTTACGCTCTCATTGGGACGCCAACACAAGGGTGCCCAGCGCCGCTGAATCTTCTCCAGACCTGACGCCAGCGGAGGTAAGGCAACAGTGGACGCCGGTGCAGGAAAAGCGACTGATCAAGGACTGGCTAAAAGCAATCATTCATGATCCTGGCGCATATGCCGCACATCGCATGCACGTGGCCAAAACGCTCCTCGGCCTTACGCATGAAGTTTATTTACCGTATTTCTATATCGGCATAGATACGCCCAACGCATATGGCATTGATTTTAAATTTCATAAACTTGTTTATAAAATAATGCATTCAGTATTTGATAAAGAAAAAAAATGGATAATCTATAAAGTATGGATTTACGCTTTGATTGAATTGTATTTGTTGTCTTTCTATCTATATCGATCACTCGTTCTCCATAAAACGGGTTATTTTGGTGCATTGCCTGCCATAACCGTATTAAGTGGCATCATGATAGAACTGCCCCTCTTCATTCTTGCCCCGGCGGCTCATTTCCGATATTCGGTCTGGCTTGTTTTCAGCACTCTTCTTGCGCTTATCCTGACAGTTTCTGAAAGGTATATGCGAAAAACCTCTGACGCTGCCTGACGTGCCTCCAAAAATATAACCCGTTTCAGGAAGCGTTTAGAGCATTCTGTGATTAGATTGATGCGTATCCTGAGTTCTTGAGATAATTGGCGCATTCCCGTGGAGAGAAGCATTTGATGAGTTCGCCGATGCGTTTCCATGTTGTCTCAACGGATCTCTCTGCGGCTTTTCGCAGCAAAGTCTTGAGTTTGGCGAAGGCCTGTTCGATCGGATTGAGATCGGGACTGTAGGGCGGCAGGAAGATCATCCTCGCCCCGACAGCCCGAATGGCCTTGCGAACCGCATCGCCCTTGTGACTGCCGAGATTGTCGAGCACGACGATATCGCCCGGCTTGAGTGTTGGAACCAGAAACTGCTCGACATAGGCCAAAAAACTGCGCCCGTTGATCGGTCCGTCGAGAACGCAGGGTGCGGTGATCCGGTCATGACGCAAGGCAGCCAGAAAGGTCAGTGTCTTCCAGTGGCCATGAGGGACTCTGGCTCTCAGTCTCTCACCTTTGCGGCAACGGCCGTGCGTGCGCGTCATGTTGGTCTTGGCCCAGGTTTCGTCGATAAAGACCAGATGCGTGGGATCTATATCGGCCTGATAGCGCTTCCAGAATTTACGCTTGCGCGCGACGTCAGGCCGATCCTGCTCGCAGGGCAGCACGCTTTTTTTTGAAGCTGATCCCTTCGGATTGGAAAAAGCGCGAGAGCATGCCTGTGTCGGCCTGAACGCCACGCTCCTCGCGCAGTCGGATCGACAGCGCCGCAAGGGTGATATCAGGTTCGGCATCAATGATGGCCAGCAGCCAGGCCCGTTCAGGTCTGGTTTTCGAGGGACGATGCCCGCCCGTGCCGGCGCAGCACCGATCTCCGATGCGTCTTGCGCGCTGCACCCATTTGATCGCTGAAGAATCACTCACGCCGAAACGCCGCGCCGCTGCCCGGCAACTCATGCCGTCTTTCTCCACCGCATCAATCACGCGGTCTCGTAAATCCTGCGAGTAAGCTTTTGGCATGAAGGCTGGCCTCCTTCACCAGTCTTCATCTTGAATCACATCAGACGCCCTTTTGGAATCCTATGATTCAATCTATTCGCAGCGTGCTCTAGTCGAGCAGGAACCGGAAGCCGGACTGAAGGTCTCCAACCTTTGCAGCAGCCACGGGACCAGTGACACGACGCTCTATACCGTTATGTCGGACTCAAGGTTTCCGCACCGAAACGCCTGACAGCACTGGAAGGCAAAAGCAGCCACCTGAAACGTCTTCTTGCAGATACCATACTGGCACAACGCGACACTGTTCACGCCCCTGACGCATGCCCGCCAGGTTCTGCTCAGACCGCCATACAAGGATGCAAGAGCGGCACGTCAGTCGGGTAGCGCTTATCGCGCCGCCTGAACATCGGGGACGACTTCTGTAACCTTCCAGCAGATCAGGGCAGGATTTCTTATTTGTTCAACGATATGGAAGACGGACGGGGCATTAAGAAAGCACTTACAAAAAACAGTAAGTCACCCATAACTGTGACCATCCGCCCTAAAAAAACGGCCATCAGCAGATCGGCTTCCACCACAATACCTTTGAGAAAAAAGAGCAGAATCATTTCACGAATGCCTACACCGGCAGGCGCGCCTGGTGTGACCATGCCAATGAGCCAGGCAATAATATAAGAACCACCAATGAAAATCCATTGTTGAATGGTAATATTACTTTCCCCAGATATTATTCTCAGAACAAGAGAAAAAACCGAGCTTGAGATAAAAAGAAAAATCATCTGCCAAAAGAATGCCCATGCCAGATGCTTGCCTGCAAATTTCCACAAGAAACCAATTATGGCGATGGAAACCGATATCAGTAATATAACACCAAAAAATGGCGTAAAGGAAGGAAACGCGTACGATGATATAACGCAGACAAACAACGATCCGGTTATGAACTGGAGCCCGTGTTCCCAGATCATTGATTTGGTCAGTATTCCTGCAGGTATTCCTTCTGCCATGCCCCTGATCTGCCGACTGGCTAGATGGAAAATATTGCCAGGTACATATTTGGCAAGCTGGGACAGACCGTAAATCCTGATTGCATTAAGTCTTTTTATAGGCACATCAAAATATTTTATTATATACCACCATGACAGACCAAGTAAATGACTTGCAGTTCCATAAATAACAATGAGAAGGCAGATCAAACACCATGAAAGAGGCGTAACAACTGATATGTTTATTTTTGACCAGTATGAATACAGTTTAATCGCAACAAAAATAATACCGGATAAAGCTAATCCGCTCCCACCCCAATGCAGAATACGTTGAAAAGTGGGAGATATTTTTGATGTCATGAAGATTTATCCGTATCCTGCCTGAACGTATTGTTCTGTCTGCCTGTATCTGTCTCAGACAATTCAAAAACCGTATCGGGTGTCAGATTGGATGCCTTGAAACGGATATCTTCCAGCAATTTGCGGTTCGCTGCGAGAAGGTCAGCGAGGAACGCCACCAGAAATGTCTGAAAGCCCATCCCCAAGGCGACCGACGCCAGGATCAGGGACTGGATATGTCCATTTCCTGATCCCGTAAAATAATACCACATGAAGCGCAGACCGATCAAAAAACCGATACTGAAGGTGATCGCCCCAATTGTTCCAAAAAATCGGAAAGGACTATAAATTATAAAAATACGTACAATGGTTACAATGCTACGTTTTATATAAGATGGAATGCTTTTCAACAATCTCGAGGGTCGAAGATCATCGTTTACATGCACTGGAACCGAGACAATGGTCATGTTGTTTTGACCTGCCTGAATAATTGTTTCCAGCGTGTAAGTATAATCATTGAAAACGATCAGTCTTTGTGCCGCAGCACGACTGATGGCCCGGAAGCCGCTAGGCGCATCGGGAATATTCGTGCGACTGGGAGGGTTCGAAAAACCCCTTGGCTCTGAATTGGTGGCTGTGATTCCATACCTTGTGTGATGATTGGGGGGATGGCTCATGAAGCAGCCGGGTTTCTTTGATGTTGACGAGCGGCTTGCCCGGTTAAGCGGGCTTGGCGATCAGTTGGAGGCATTTTCCCGGACTGTGGATTTTGAGGCGTTCCGCCCTGATCTGGAGAAGGCTCTGGCCTATTCAGACAGGAGCAAAGGCGGCCGTCCCCCGTTCGATCCGGTGCTGATGTTCAAGATCCTGGTCATCCAGACGCTGAACAATCTCTCCGACGAGCGAACGGAATATCTGATCAACGACCGCCTGTCCTTCATGCGTTTCCTCGGTCTGGGACTGTCGGACCGGGTGCCCGATGCCAAAACGGTCTGGCTGTTTCGCGAGCGTCTGACCGAGGCAGGCGCCATCCAGAAGCTGTTCGAGCGCTTTGACGCCACCCTGCGTAACGCTGGGTATCTGCCGATGTCCGGCCAGATCCTGGATGCCACGCTGGTGGCAGCGCCAAAGCAGCGCAATACCAAAGGGGAGAAAGCGGATCTCCGGGCGGGACGTATTCCAGAAGACTGGCAGGACAAGCCCGCAAAGATGTCGCACAAGGATCGTCATGCACGATGGACACTTAAGTTCACGAAGGCGAAGCGGCAGGACGATGGAACCATACCGTCGAGCGATCTCGCCATCCCGTTCTTTGGCTACAAATCCCACATCTCCATCGACCGGAAGTTTCGGTTCATCCGAAAATGGAAGACGACGGATGCCGCCGCCAGTGATGGTGCGCGATTGAGAGAGGGGCTGTTAGATAAAACCAATACGGCCTCAAGCGTTTGGGCTGATACAGCTTATCGCTCGAAAGCGAATGAGGACTTCATGGACAAAGAGGGTTTTGTCTCAAAGGTTCACAGAAAAAAGCCGCATCTCAAGCCTATGCCCCGACATATCCAGAAATCGAATGCTGGAAAGTCCGTGATCCGATCACGCGTCGAGCACGTCTTTGCCGACCAGAAATCACAGACGGGATTGTTCATCCGAACTGTCGGTATCACCCGGGCCACCATGAGGATCGGGCTGGCCAATATCGTCTACAACATGCGCCGCTTCCTCTTCCTCGAAAGGTTGAACGCGAGCGCGTAGTCATCCAGCGGGAGGGCAGTCCCCGATCTGCTCAAAACGCAGATCAAAAGCTACCCCAAAAACCGTAAATCAAATCGCCAAAACCCTGAAATCACGAGCCAGGCGCATCAACCAACGGTTCTTCGATCCCTCCACTGGCCATTCGCACGACCCCGCTGCCTAATTTCTGCAGGGATTTCTTTACAAGCGAGAAATGTTCAATGGTGGATATGGGGCGAGCCCCTATCACAATCTCAGCCTGGTTTTGTGTAACGGGCAGAGTAAGCTTTGGAATGTCATCGGCGCTGTACTGATTATCGGCATCGGTATTGACGATGACATCCGCACCAAGCCGCAGGCCTGTCTCCAGTCCCGTCATAAAAGCGCGGGCAAGACCCTTGTTGCTTATATGCCTGACAACATGATCGACACCATTCGCCCTGGCAACCTCCGCAGTGTTATCCTGGCTGCCGTCATCAATAACGAGCCACTCTACAGTATCAAATCCAGGCACTTGCCGTGGCAGGGCTGCAAGTGCGATTGCAAGTGTTTCAGATTCATTAAAACATGGAATTTGTATGATAAGTTTCATAATCTATACCTCGGACAGTTTATTCGGGTTGAATAATTCGTGCCCGATTAATGTTACACCATCGTATTGAGAGTGTTACCGCTCGTCAGATGACCCAGAGCCAACCCTCACCAGGTGACGTTTGCGAGGTATGATGTGCCTCATCGGACGGACGCCCACCGCATTAGCCAATGCGATCTGTTGGCGGTGCAACAGGTGAGCCGATATCCCTGCCCCGCACGGCGCTTTAATCCGGTCTTGAACGCACGAAGGTCGTGTCGAACCCGCGCGGCTGCGGATTGGGTCAGAAGGAGGCGATACATCAACGCAGCATATCATAATGACCGCTTTCGATCAACCATGGGTTGCATGACTATCGGATGCTTCGATCAATCAGGGAATGCCATCCCGTGTGATCCTGTTTCCTGAACTGCCCCGAATTGGGCGGAGCGTAAAATTCCCGGCGGAAAACCGACCCGGGATCGGTCACACGGAATGAAACCGCTGCAGGGAGCGTAACCGGCGCAGATGCAGCCCTGCCGTTCATTTTTATAATCTCCTGCGCAGCACGTTCCTGCGCTATCGTGATAACAGGCATGTGAGGATAAGGGAGAAGCCGCGTGAGTCAGACGTGGGGTGATTTTCAGGCTGTCGTGCAGTTATCGGCGGGCCTGAATGTAGCTATTCTCAGCTTTGTGGATATCAGCCTGCCCGCCATAAAGGAACGTCGGCGCGTTTTTGCCAAGGCCCAGCAGGAACTCGACATGCACCGCTCGGCACCGGGAAAGGTGACCTCCGCCGCCCAGCTTGAGCATGACTGCCAGGTCGATGAAATGAACCAGAAGCTTTACCTGCTGTGGAAAGAATCCTCATCGTTCAGTAACGAGGAAGATTCCCTTATCCATTCCACCGGCATTCTGGGCTTTATTGGCGCAGCACTCAGTCTTTTCCTGCTGTGGTATTCAGCGGAATATTATGATGCCAGCATCAGCGTGACCGGAAAATTCGTCATCGGCCTGTCATTCTGTTCGTTGATCGGGGCCTTCATCATCAATTTCATGACCGCATCGCAGGCCAGCGTCTTTACCAAACAGTGCAACCAGA
The DNA here is from genome assembly GCF_009834365.1 of Komagataeibacter xylinus. Taxonomy (NCBI): domain Bacteria; kingdom Pseudomonadati; phylum Pseudomonadota; class Alphaproteobacteria; order Acetobacterales; family Acetobacteraceae; genus Komagataeibacter; species Komagataeibacter xylinus. Next base: position 747,602 of record NZ_CP041348.1, read on the forward strand.
TCCGCGAGCAAATGCGGCAGAAGCTCTAGATCCGGCCGTAACGGCACCCGCCCCATGCCAACAGGGCGGATGAAGATATTATCCCGTTACAAAAGCCTAATGGCCTGCAACACCAGATGACATGACATCCTTCCTGAGATGACTGTCACACTCCATCATGGCGGCATTCTGATCAAAAGCACCACTGGCGGGTGCCGGCGCATTTCCCACGCATTCCGGGAGGATACGCATGGCCTGAACCTGCTGCGGGCAGGGCAGGTCCGCAACCGGCGGCACGGAAGGTACCCCCCCATAAGGGCCGGTCAGTTGCGTGTAAGCGGCTCTGGCATCAGGGCACAGATCAGCAGCCTGCGCGGTGCCAGAAATCATCAAAAGTCCAGCCGCAAGTATCAGGCTGCATGGACTCCATGCATGCAATATTCATCACCCCGGTGCGTAATGCAGCATGAGCATGCCATGCACTTCATCCCAGCTACCTGAACGCGAATAGCCCCCTTCCGCCCCCAGCCGCAGGGAAGGTGTCAGTTGATAGACCGCCCGCGCCAGCACGTTACCTGCCAGCCCGCCAGTGGACTGACCCGCATACTGCTCGCGCGCCGCCATCCCGCCTTCCCCCATGGGGAACATGGCCGTGGCATGCTCGGTATAGTGCTGGTAGCCCGCCTCACCCTTGAACAGCCAGGTCCACCTTCCCGCATGCCCGTCATAGGTTACCGGCACCAGGGCGGCCATGAAGGCATGCGGCGAGAAGTATCCCCCCTGCCCCCAGGTGAAGAAATACGTGTTGCGCTTATACCCGAAATACACAAGATCCAGCCCCAGCCGCACGTGATGCGCATCATGGCGGTGCCAGACAAGGGCGGCCCCTCCAGCACCAGCCTCGCTCTCGTGGTTGGCTACTGTATGGGTGCCCTGCATCACTGCATAACCACCGCCAGCATACAGGTTATAGCCCGGCTGCGCCCATTCCAGCTGTCCATGCCCGCGGTTGCGCGTTACCCCGCCCCAGACCTGCCCCGTGCCGGGATCACGTGCGCCGGAATAGGCCAGAAGGCTGTCGGTCACCGCACGGCGCTCGCCTGTCAGGCGCAGGGTCAGGTTTTGGGTCAGGTGCGGTGTCAGTTCGATGCCACCCAGCACATTGGTCGTGGTGAAGCCCAGCGGCGTCGAGCCGACATCGGCCGCAAGCCACCGCCACTGGTAATGCGCTGACAGCGCCACCCCCGCCACGGCGGCCGGCACATGAAAGCCCGGTCGCACGCCATTGGTCGCCACACTGCCATATTGCTGCGCCGTGGTGCCTGAGGCCAGCGGATCGCCCGACATGAGCACGCTGGGCATGACCGAAAAGGCAAACTGGTGCTGCGTGGACGAGAACGACATGATGGCGGTCATGGGAATATTGACCACCGTCATGTGGCCCAGCCCCGGCTGGCCCGAACGGTCGCGGATTTCGAGGTTGCCATCCGCCTGCGGCCCCAGCGTGCGCGACAGGTAATCGGCCTGCCGGTCCAGCGCCTGCACGGGGGTCAGATGTGGATCATAATGATAGATCTCCGGCATGCCAGCGCCCATGCCGGGCACGAAATTCGTGCTGATATCGGGCCATTCATCCGTCGCCTGCACGCGCTGTGGCATGCAGCCTGCGTCAATGCGCGTGCCGTGGCCGGTAGTGTCATCCTCATCAGGCCGGGGCGTGCAGTCGAGCACGCGGGCGCGCTGCACGTCATGCAGGCGGCGGCGGTCGTGGCCGGTCAGGCCATCAATCTCGGCCTGGATCTCCCACGTATCGCCCCAGTGCGGGTGAGTGGCCTGCAAGGTGCGGGCCATGTCACGTGCCGCGCGTTCATCACCGCTGGCCAGGCTGTCACGCGCAAGGGCGGCCTGGCCCATCCTGTCATCGGGGCGCTGGGCCAGCGCCCTTCGGTCATATGTCACGGCACTGCCGGGTAGCCTGCGGGCGGCATCGACACGGCCACGCGCCAGCAGCAGACCGGCATCGTTGGGGTTCTGCGCCACAAGGGGGTCGAGCAGGCGGCGGGCGGCATCGGGGTGGCCGTCCAGATCATCTCGGTCCGCCTGCGCGATTGTGAGACTGCGCTGCATGTCGCTCAGATCACGGGCCTGCCTGGGCGTAAGAGGCCTGCCCTGAATGATGGTGGGCAGGCCGTCGAGCACATGCTGCGCCGCTACGGGGTCGTCTATCTGCATGAACAGTCCGGCATAGGACAGACTCTGGTTCACGCTCACATGCCCCGCGCTGCCCGCAAGGGCGCGTTGCAGCACGCCTTGCGCCACTGCCACGGGCGCATGGCGCCTGAGCAGCGCATCCACTACCAGCCGCGCCTGCGTGCCTTCGGGGTCGGGCAAGACAGGCATGGCTGCAAGCAGCGGGATGGCCTGTGCGTCATCGGCGGGCAGCATGCGGATCTGGTGCCACAGCCTGACCTGCGCCACGCCATCGGCCATAGCAGTGGTAATGTCCGCGCGCGGCAGGCGGGCAAGCAGCGCATCGGCGCGCGGCATGTCCTGATCCAGCAGGGCGAAGCTGAAGCAGGCCTGCAGGTTCTCATCGGTTGCGGGCACAGGATTGCACGGGGGCGTCATCAGTGCCCGGGCGCGCGTGGCCTGCCCCTGCGCCAGCCACAGCTGGGCCAGATGCAGGCGCAGCCAGCCATTGCGGGGGGCATCACGCACTGCCTGCTCAAGCAGCACGGCCCGCTTGCCGGGATCTGGCTCGGTCTCGGCCATGGCGCCGAGCAGGCCTGCTTCAAGGATGGTCACGTCGGGGTAATGCGCCGCCCTGAGGCGCGCGACCCAGCCTTTGGCCTCGTGAAGCCTGCCTTCCTCGATCAGCACATCGGACAGGGCGGCAATGGCGGCCATGTCACCGGGCGCCATCCGCAGCACAGCCCGCCATCCTGCCTCGGCCTGTGCAAGCCGGTGGCGCGACTGTTCAATAATGGCGCGTACCCGCACTGTATCGACAATCTGGCCATGGTTTTTCTCCACGGCGGCCAGCATGGCCCAGGCTTCCTCATACTGGTGGCGGCCTACCAGCGCCCACAGTTGCGCAAGCTGTGGGTCGCCCCCCGGCGCATCCAGCCCCGCGAGGGCGGTGCGGATGCCCTCGTCAGTAGGAGTGAGGGCGCGCGCCTGCTCCAGAAAGGCGCGCGCGGCCTTTACATCGCCCCGGCGCTGCGCCACGAGGCCCAGCCCCTCCAGCGCCTCGGGGCGGGGGGGCATACCCTGCATGGAGGTCTGGAAATCACTTTCCGCCTGATCCAGATCCCCTTTCGCCAGCGCATGGTAGCCCGTACCCACCAGCGCCAGATGTTCGGCCAGCGCACGGTTGGCCTCCTGCACCTTGAGGCGGCTGGCCATGTCCGTATCATCAGGGTGGAGCGTCAGCCACTCGCGGTAATAGGGGGCGGCCTGCGGGTCGGTGCCCATCCATTCCAGCGTTTTGCGCCATGACTGCGTCGCCTCGTCACGAATGAAATCCGGCGTGGCGGGAGACGTGGCGAGTGTGCGCATGTCCTCGATCGCATCCGCGCGGGTGCCCGGACGGTAGCTCAGGGCCTGCGCCAGCGCCATGCGGATTTCAAGATCATGCGGCAGCAGGCTGCCCAGCGCGTGCAGGCGCTGCGTAGCCTCCCCCCAGCCCAGTATCGAGCCGGACAGCACACGGTCATATTCGAGCTCCGCTTCCGGTAACGGGTGGCCGCCATGATAAATGCCACGATAGGCCAGCGTGGCCTGCAAATGCTTGCCCGCATCCGCCAGGGCGCGTGCTCGCGACAGCGCCACCGGGTCAACCACCCCCTGCCCGATCCAGCCCTGCAGGGCGTCAACCTGTGCCTGCGCTCCGCCCTGCGCCTGCAGGGCCTGCAAGGTGGCGCGCGCGCCCGCAAGGTCATTGGCATGCACCTGCACGGCACCCAGCATCAGGCGGGCTTCCAGATTGTCCGGCTCGATGCGTAGCGCGCGCTCAAGCGCGTGCCGGGCATGGGTGTCATCGCCGTGATGGATCCAGAACGCGCCTTCTTCTATCTGCGCGTTGAGAATGCCCTCGGCATAGCGCACGGGCGCCTGCGCCCAGGCAGGCGCGCACAGGCTGAACAGCCCGGCCAGGACAAGGCCGCCCCATGCCCCTGCCCCCGCACCGCGACAGGCCGGAAGCTGGATGCGACAGGGCGCGAAAAGCCGATCATGCATGGTCACAGGTCGCCCGTCAGATCATTGTTGAGAATGCGCCGCCTGCTGCGCGCGCCGAGCACCGCCATGGCCCATGAGGTGCCGCACAGCGCGGCCAGAACTCCCAGCCCGCAAAGCAGCAGCGGGTGGCCGCCCAGATACCAGTCCGGCAGCATCCAAGCGGGCATGTTGCCTACGGTATAGAGTCCGCCCGTGCGATAATTATCCAGCCGCGCCCCGTGGCGGATCACCATATCGCCCTGAAAGCGCTGCATCAGGGCCGGGTCGCGCAGGTCACGCACCATGGCGGGCAATGCAGCAGGCGCGCCGCCGAGCACGGCCACGACGGAACGGTGCGCAACAAAGGGCGACTGCGCCGCCACCACCGCCCCTTCGGTCAGGTTATATGTCGGTGCAGGCGCGCCGGGGTGCATCATCCGCATGCGCAGGCGTTGCAACAGCGAGGGCCCGCGCACGTAACCGGCCCGCGCCAGCGCCGCCTGTCCGTTGCCCAGCCCGTCAAGCGTGGAAAAAATCAGGATATCGCCAGTAATCGTATCATCAACCGGCATGTCGGTGGTCCGCACGCTCACGCCGGTGGCGGGATAGCGGTTGATGGCACCTGCAAGGCCCATCATGTCCACAAAGGCAGCGACCGTGTCGGGAGCGGGATGGGGCGGCAGCAGTACGGTCGTTTCCGACAGGTCGGCCATGCGCGAAAACGGAAAGGCTGAAGAGGCAAACAGCGCCACATCAGGCAGCACCGCGAAATGCCGCGACTTGGAAAAATCAATGGTGGAGGACGGGTCGAGTTCAACCACATCGGGCGAGGCTGCAGCCTCGGCCTGCGTCATGTGCCGGGGATACACATTAAAATACAACCGCAGTTCGTTCTGCTGCCCCATTCTCCATACCGGCAGTTCCAGGTCATGTTCCACCGGCGCGCCCGCCACACGGAACGGGTTGAGCGACCACGGCACCAGCGGATAGACATGCAGGAATGTGTCGTTCAGCATAACGCTGACATGGGATTTCTTCCGCTCCAGCACACCGCCTTCCGGCGCGATGAGCCGCAGCCGCGCCATGAACGGCCGCGAGCGCCATGAACGCAGGTCTGGCGGCAGCGACAGCTTCACCCTGAGCATGCCCGATGTCAGGCCATGTGTGCGCAGGTCCGCCGTCGAGACCAGTTCGCGCAGGGGCACGGGCTGGTCGGTGCGCACAAGACCCGGTGCATCATAGGGCTGGCGGGCAGGAGGGTGCACGACGGGTGCCGCCGCAAAAGACCCCGCTGCATCATGTTCCGCGCCCAGCACCAGAGCCCTTGCTGCTGTTGTGACATCGGCCATGCTGCGCCCGGTCACGACGAGGATCGTGCCGAAACCATCCTGCGGGTTGGGCATGACCGCGAGTTCCGGCCCCGGCGGCACGGCACCCCACGGCCCCGGCTGGTTGGGCGCGATGAGCACCGCATTGCCCTGCGCGGGCAGGACGGGCGTCACGTTGAAACTGATCCTGCGATCCTGTCCGTCTGCCCCGAACCATGAGGCCACCATGCCCGCAGCCGCCAGCACGCCGGGGTCCGACACATCAGGCAGGGCAAAGGTGACCACCGGCATTTGTGCCGCATCAGGGTCCAGCACCGGATAGGGCAGCGCCGAGAGCAGCCGATGGGGCATGAGGCTGACCGTGGTCAGCGCAAGAGTGGAGTGCGGGGTAATCGTGATCGAGGCATCCGCGGCACTCACCCGCGCTGTATCGGGCGCGGGGGCACGGGCACCCGGCCCGCAGGCCGCAACACCGGCAGTGCCGGTGGCCGGGCGCATGAACAGGCGGAAATTGATCCTGTTGCGCGTGTCAAAAAACAACGGACTGACCGGCAGGCTGACGGGACCGAACGCGCCATCAGCCGCCGGGCAGATGACGCCGATATCCTGATTGTTGACGCTGACGGCCACCGCAACCGGCCCCGCCACATGCCCCATATGTGCGGTGCCCGAAAGAGTCAGCGTGCCGCCTGTAATGATGACATCGCGCCCGACCCTGACGCCAAGCCCATGCAGCGGCGCATCGGCACGCAGCACCATGTCGTCTTCCTGCCCGAGCTCAGCAAGGCTGCGCGTGTACGTGTGCGGCTGGTGCGAGACCCGGTCCACATCAACCATGGTCATGCGCGCATCATCCACCGCGGCAACGGACTCGCCCGCGGCCTCCACCGGCGCCATGTCAGACAGTGCATCGGGCGTAGCCCGCGCGCTACCAGCCAGGCCGCACAGTAACAGGGCCGCCATTGCCAGCGGCAGGCCGGATGCACCAGCACCTGACCTGTGCGGCGGCAAAATAACCAGCTGCCGGGCAGGCAGCTTTTCGTCCGGTTCGGCATCAGGCGGTGCGGCGGGCGAGGGAGATGCCTGCATCTGCGCGCGCGGATAGGGCCGGAACAGCCCGCAGATGCTGACCAGCAGCAGGTAAAGACTGTGCAGGGGCCGGTCAGGCGGGAAATCGGACCACTGCGCCCAGGCATCATCACGACCGAACACAAGCCCTACAACCTGCTTTTCGGTTGCAAGGTCCGGAATGACCCACGCAACATGCGCACGCCCCTCGTGCCGGGCAATGCAGATGGCGCGCAGCGTAAGCGGGCCAGCAGCAAGGGTACCGTGCAGGCGCAACTCATCGCCCACGGCAAGGGGCAGTGTGGGCGGCAGGTCAAGCAGACACCCGCCCATCGACACATCTACCGTGCGGCACGCAACACCCTGCGCGCCACCTGCTGCCACGGTAAAGGGAATGCTGGCCGCAATGCGGTGGTTGCGGCGGCGCTGGCGGGTTTCACGCGCGGCCGCGACACCCCCAAGCACGATGATCAGGCTGAACAGCACCCAGACCGAATTGACGGCCATTGCGCGGAACACCACCGTTTCATGATAATGGGCGATCGCGGCCCAGATGCCGCTTACCAGTCCCACTGCCAGTATCACGGCCATGATCACGCCAGGATAGGAGGCCCGCCAGTCAAAGCGCTCGCGGTCGAGCAGGCCGCCCTTGTCAGTTACGTTGAACTTACCCTTGTGCGGCGCCACCACGGTCACGAACGTCATGCGCACCAGAAAGGGTGCCAGCATGGATTCGTAGATCTCGCTCCAGAACGAATAGCGCCACCGCCCCTGCAGCCGCGACATGGTCATGGTGGTATGAAACAGATGCGGCAGGGCATAGACCGCGAGTTCATAGGGCGAGGCCGCGATCATGGTCACGCCCAGGAACAGATAGGCCAGCGGGGCCATCAGGAACATGATCCGTGGTATGGCGAAGAAGTAATTCGTTGCCGCCGCCATGTAGCAGATGCGCTGCGTCAGGCGCAGGCCAGGGCCGCGCATGGGATTGTCGATCCGCAGCATCTGGATCATGCCGCGCGCCCAGCGCACGCGCTGCCCGACCTGCAGCAGGAGGGTTTCCGTCTCGAGGCCTGCTGCAAGCGGCTCGCGCAGATAGGCCGTGCCCCACCCCTTGCGCTGCATGCGCAGGGCAGTGTGGGCATCTTCCGTTACGGTTTCAGTGGCGAAGCCGTCGATGGAGGTGATGGCCTTGCGCCTCAGCAGGGCGCATGACCCGCAGAAGAAAGTGGCATTCCAGAAATCATTGCCATCCTGCAAAAGGCCATAGAACAGGTTGCTCTCGGGAGGCACCTGCATGCCCCGGCTCATGTTGCGGCGGAACGGATCGGGGGAGTAGAAGTGATGCGGTGTCTGCAGCAGCGCGAGGTTGGGGTCGGCGACCATCCACCCCACGGTCTTCTTGAGGAAGCTGCGCACGGGCACATGGTCGCAGTCAAAGATCGCGATAATGTCGCCCGTTGTCACCTTGATGGCATGGTTGAGGTTGCCAGCTTTGGCGTGGGCATTTTCTGCGCGGTTGATGTAGCCTGCCCCGACCTGCTCGGCAAAATCACGGAACGACCGCCGCCGCCCGTCATCAAGAATATAAACGTTCAGCTTGTCTGCCGGCCAGTCCATGGACAGGCAGCCCAGCACCGTGGTGCGGACGATCGACATATCCTCGTTATAGGTCGGCACATAGACATCAATGACCGGCCAGGTGCTTTCATCCTCCGGCAGCGGGTGAATCTGCCGTCGCAGGGGCCAGGCGAGCTGAAAATACGTAAAGCCCACCCGACAGGTGGTATAGATTTCACCAATTGCCAGTGCCAGCACCAGGATTGTCTGCAACACGCCATCCAGATCAAGCGTGGAAGTAAAGCGCCACACCAGATAGCGCCCGGATACCACAATGGACAGCACCATCAGGAAACAGCGCGACCGGCGTTCATCATGTCGGCGAACAAGGAAGAACAGGAGCGCGCCTCCTACCGCCACGAAAAACTGGTGGTCGGGGGAGAGATAGGTCAGGCAGACCACCGCAAGGAGTATGGCGAATAACGGGCCAGAGACGAGAGGAGATTTTAAAACGCGCCAGATCATAGAAACTCGTAACTGTACCGTGCTGGCCTTGAGCAGGCTATTTAAAAGGGTGGATCAGGACCGTATTGGGGGATGGTCCTTACGGTTTTACGTCCATGACTGTCTGTTCAGGCAAGCAGGTTTCCTGCCATTACATGATGATTATTCATTAGAAATTTTTCTTTCCTGCAATGAAATCAACAGGTTATGAATATGTATTTTTTATACCAATTTGCCCTCCCGTTATATTGAAAATATAACCCTGTCAACGCCTGCCCCCATGGAATCAACATGACATCCCCGAAGCCCTAGGCATACAGGTCAAGGCTCACACGCCACCAGAAGAATACAAGGACCGTGCCCTGCGCCTGTCGCCACACCTGAGAAGGTACAAACGGTTCAGCAAGCAGTGCAATCAGCGCCTATATCTGAACGAATGTTTGAAGATGACCAAGACGGGCATTGTCAGGAGCTGCGGGACGAACAGCATGGCATGCGAGTAAGGACGCCATGCATGCACTGGGTTCATCAATCTGGAGCCTTGCTTATGGTGCCTCCACCAGAGCAGGGCTTTTTCATTGATGCTTTTTTATCCACGTCTCAATTTTCATCATGAAAATCAGTCTTGACCCTGGCGTTCATTAAAATATCAAACACCAGCCTTTTATGCTCGACCGATGGCATCCAGTCATCGAGACTGACGTGAGAAGCATTCCTGCCGACAAGGATGGATTTCACCACCATATCCGCGACAGCCCGCCACTCCTTGAGCCTTGCCCACAGGTTTTCGACCAGATGCCAGTGTCTGTAAGCCCATTTGGGACAGGCGACTTCTGGATCATTCTTCCTTGGCGGGATGACAGGGCGAGATCCACGGTTCCAAAGATCTTCACGAAATTTATGTGAGGCATACCCACGATCGCAGACGACATAGATTGGTGGGTATGGCAGAGCGTCAAGCAGGGCGTAGGCACACGGTAATTCATGTGCCTGTCCGGGTGCCAGCGTGAAGGACAGTGCCCTGCCATGACTGTCCGCAGCTACGCAGACCTTGGTGCCAAATCCTCCACGTGAGCGGCCAAGAGCCTCACGATCCTTTCGGCGTTCTCTGTGCCCCCTTTTTTAGCCGCTCCGGCCGCCTTATGATGGGCACGGATTGTCGTGCCATCAAGAAAGACCATGCCGAGGTCTTGATCCCTGTCTTTGACCTTTTCAAAGAGGCGCTGCCACACACCGAGCTTCGACCATCGAATGAACAACTGTGCTGCAATCCACCAGGGACCAAACTCTGATGGCAAGGCACGCCACTTCGCGCCGTTCTGATGGCGCCAGAAAATCGCGGATATCGTCCGTCGAAGGTTCTTTGGTGGGGTCTTGCCCTTCGGACGGACTTCCTCGATCAAAGGCTCCCAGACGGACCATGCGGTATCGGAAAAGACAGACTGCATCATGCTCATCATAAACAGCTATGCAATCCGTTCCGTCATTCAAGACCTAACAGGCCCTAATCACCCGTTCCCTCTGCTGATGGAATATTCAGCGATGCCATGCCAGAGATAGTTATCTGGCGATGTTTCTGGAATTGTCTTCATCATACAAAACACAGAGGCCTATGTCGCTTTCCAGTTTTTCCAGTAAAATTAATTCCAATTATTATTTTATTCTGCATATTATTCTTCTTTCTGTCTTCTGAGACTTCATGATGGACACGTTCCGCATTGAGACAGAAATACCGATGCATTCGAAGAACTCACGTGCCAACGTGGATTTCCCGTTACCCACAGGACCAATGAGTAGGCTTTTGAACGCAAAAACCCCGCCATTGGGGGCGGGTTTTTGTATTTTATTAGGTGATGTAAGTCTGGTTGCGGGGACACGCAGCCCCCGATACCGACAGTCTTTGATTTTTTCTATATAAATCAAAAATAAAATTCATACAGTCTTTCGATAGATGACAAATACGCTAATCCTCTTTGACCGGTTTTACATCAACGGCCACTTTAGAAACATTGTAGCGTGCAACCGAACCACAAGAAGCCTTCTCGGGATCGAAAAGCGCCAGATTGAATCCGTCACTCACAGAACTACGATAAATGACCCCATCAAAGCCGCTTTTCTTAATGAACTCACATAAGTATTGACTAGGAATATAATCAATAGCGGCACCGTGAGGTAGCACCGGTCGGGTCAGTTCATCGCCAAGGCGCTCTAGAAACGGGAGAGCAGCTCGTAACCGGCCGATATCAGTAGTGTCGGTCAAAATAAATGGCGAAACAAGCTTACGTGGATTACGCAAATCGACAGCTTTAATACTTGGAATGTCAAACTGAGCCACACAAGCATTTTCGCCGGTATGTGGTCGGACTTCTGCCACTGCAGTGCCTGGTTGCGATCCAAGATAAAGATATGGGATACCCGCAGGATTGGCACGACCGTGCGAGGCCCTACGACGTGGCGGCGCGCCCATCTGGTCGATCGGATAATCTTCGTCGTCGACACAGATACGGGAGCGAAACCAGCGGTGCGGCAAGTTCGACGCAATCAGCAACGCCAAATGTCCTCGCAACTGATCAAGGTCGATCTCCACGTCGAGAAACCAACGATTCCTATACATCATTTCATCACGAAGTTTTTCCCACTGCTCTAAACCCTTGCTAATGTAACTCTCGGAAGGAGCAAAATATTGACGGACTATTTCGCCATCATCCAGAATTTCACTGAGCAATTCTTTAGCATGTGCCACGTCCATTGCTGGATGGTCAAAGAGATTCCAATCATCCTTCAACCACTCAACCAAAAGCTTGCCATCATCATTACGTTCATAGATGTTAATGAGCGCCCCAAAAACATCCGCAAGCTGCGATGGCTCGACTAAAGGTACATTTAGCGTGCCACAAAAACTACATGTACCCTGCTTAGATTTGAGTGACGGTATTATGTTGCCACGAAGCCCAACGTCACCAAAACACTCAGGGCAACAGTATCTTTTAGCCATACGCGCCTCAACCGAGATAGGCTGCTAAGGTCTCGATATGATGTTTCATTGAGAGTTTTTTTACATAACCCAGCCCTGGAAAATGACCTTTCGCATGTAGTTCTCGAAACTCCTTAATCGCACTAGTTTCGAGTAGCTTTGATCTCTTCGTATTAAGTTTCTTGATTAGCTTATCAAGTGCTTGCCCGAATTTTCCGGCAGGATCTGTTGGAGTATCTTTAGTATCTGACACAAAATGATAAATATACATCATATCATCTTGGTCAGGATCTATAAAAGTCAAATGGAGAGCAACAGCATACGCAGGGCCTCCGCTTTCACTATAACTATCACCAACCGTCAAAAAATCTCCGAAGCCAGACATACCAAGATCTGAATATGTCACATGCAAATCAGAAAATTCCTCAATTTCTGGGTAATCAGCATTCCTCTGACGATTAAAACCATCCTGCACAAGAACGCGATCACTTGAAACAAAATGCTTTCGATAAAGAAGTTTAGCATGATCTTCAATGAAGACATTCTTGATATTCTTCATTTCACTTGCCAGATCCGCAACCAGCAATTTAGGTGCACTAAAGCCAGCATGAATAAATACTGGATGATGATCAGCGTGAGATGAATAACACGTAAGGACATCTTCTACATTCATGTCACTACGCAACAGGATTCCTGCAACGATAGATTCATGACAGGAATAACCATCTTTGAGCAATTGACTAATATTAGCACCATCTTCTTGATGGTCACCGTGATGAGGATTTACAATAACGATTGCACGACCACCGGCAGAGCAAATTGCTTTGAGGGTTTTTTCAAGTCCCCCTAACGCCTCTCTAACGGGTTCAATGATCGGAGTGAAATTGTTATCAGCCATTAAAGTGGCCATTTCACGAATAGTAATCAGTTCGAATTGTTTTCCACGAAAATAAGGATAATACATGCGGTCTTCAGCTCCATGCCATTGCCGCATCCAGCGGACTTCTGACGGCCTCTACCAACCGATCATGATCGGTCCGGCGAACGGGAATTGATAGGGCAGCAGCTTGCAACGATTGCGGCAACTGCTCGACAAGTTCACTCAGTGGCGCAAGATTACGGGTCCGCTTGAGAACACGTACCATTTCGGCATGCACACTCACTGGATCGAGATCAATGAAAAGCTCTCGTAAAACAGCATGACGTCGAGTGTTAGGAACATCTGGCACAGTACGTCCTAACGCTTTAATAATCGAAGTCGCTTCAGCAGCCCGAAGTGACTCGAATACAGATGCAGGGCAAACCCGTTCAGGGCTATCCAGAGCTTCCCGCACCGTTGATATCTGGTAGCGTTTGGATAAGCACATAACACCAACGTCTGACGGAACAGTAGATAAGACGCCGTTTACATGACTTTCACTCGCGATAACGTTAACTTTCGCGAATACACGTTTATAATTTTCGACTTGGTTAGCAAGACGGACCAAACTATCCCGTTCGGATTTTATCTCATAAACGGTCGCTGTACCGTTCAAAACAACAAGGTCAGCTTTGCATGATCCCGCCCTGAATTCATTGAGCATCGATGCAGTACGCAGTGAGTGGGTGCCCATCAGTATCTTGTGACTGATTGCCGTCCGATAGACATACTCGTCACGCTTCCCCGCGACTTTAAGTGTGTCAAAAGCCGCATCGAAAACGTCACCAATGCTTGCCTGCAAGCCACAACGAGCCTCAAGATCAGTTTGATCTACGAGCCGACGGAATAGACCGGACCGCCCCTTCTTCGCCAGTTCCCGGAAAACAGCGGCGGAGAATAGGCGTGTAAACGCAGACAGTTGTACTGAGCTGTAGATGGCCGTTCCTCCCGTCCATTGAGCAGTTCACTTTATGACCTTACGATTCGAGTATTTTTACCAAAAAACTCTTACCAAGGAATCCAGAAAATTGGCGGGGCAGACCAGACAAACACTCCGATGACACCAGATCACACTCTTCACCTTGATTGTAACCAATCAGCGTCCCTTGCGCTAGAGCTTCGCTCTTCGCGCCTTGGCGAAACCCCGATCGGTAGCGATAAACCGGGTCAGCATGGGCGCGATGAGACGCACGGGATCGATGGGCACCAGCCCGGTTCCACGACCCAAAATTTCAGCATAGGCGACAAGATCACGATGCAGGGTGGCCGGCAACTCCAGCGTGACTTTCACGGGCTTGTCATCCTCGATCGGACCGAGCTTCAGCTTCGTCATGGGTGGATTTCCTCCTGTGTCCAAGGCTTTAGAACCAGATCGCGGTTCAGAATGAGCGTGAACGGCAGGCCGGGCCTGTCGGTCAGCGTCGGCTGAATATCCAGACTGCGGTCGATCAGACGGTTACCGACCATGGAGAAACCATTGCTGGCCCCTGAACGGATGGCCTGCATCAGGTTGTTCTCGTTCCATGACGTGCCGGCTTCGGAACCCACGCTGAGAAGAGTCGTCACGAGGGCAGCCTTGAAAAGCTGGCCCCAATGATTGTTCACCTCATCGGATAGACCGGACTGCCCGATGGCGTCGCCACCGAGCAGCTTTTCCAGCACCAGGCTCTCCCCGTTCGGGTAGATCAGCCGGGTCCAGATGATCTGGGTCCGCTGCTGTCCGAAGGAAACACTGCTGTTATAGGCCCCGAACAGGGTGCTGCCCTGCGGGACCAGCAGATAACGACCGGTCGGGCTGTCATAGACGTTCTGGGTGACATGACCGACGATCTGGCCGGGCAGATCGGAGCTGATTTTCGTATTCAATGCTCCGGCGATGACGGTCCCTGCCTGAAGGATATAAGGGGACGCGGGCGGCATAATCCGGTCCGGGCTGACCGTCGCACGGTCCGGCTTCCCCGCCAGAAAGGTACGATTGACAGCCTGCTGGTCGGTTCCTGCCGATGATGCCCGCACTCCAGGAGCGGCCGCCATCACCGGCACCGCCTGGGCGCTCTGACCCTCTCGTACCTCGACCTGCGCGAAGAGCCTGCTGGTGCGCGCGGCTTCGATCTCCTGGTCGCCGCGACGATTCCCCATGCCGGGAACCGGCCCCGCACGTCCCTGCCGCTGCGCATTGAGGATCGGCCCGCCCAGATCACCGGGCAGAGGCTGCCCCAGCTTCGGTACATTGGTATAGTCGCTGGGCAAAGCCGACAGCCCGTCGGCCGAGGCCCGCGCGTCGGTATCCTGTGCTGCCTGAACCGGCCCTTTTGGCGTGTTGCCTTGCAGCGCGTAACCCAGCGCGAGACCGATGGCGAGCATCCCAGCCGCCCCCAGGGTCCAGATGACGGGGCGCGACAGCTTTACGACCGGCGGACGCTGTGCGCGCAGCCGCAGATCGGGTGACGGTGCTGGTCCCGCTGCGCTCCCGTTGCCGGTAGCGCCCCCGTCCTCATCCGGGCGTTCTTCCGCGCTGCTCATGACTTTCTGCCGTCCGTGCGCACGATCCGCACACGCTGCTCGGAATGCTTATCACCCAGGCGTAATTCGGCAGCGGCGAACAGGCGATCGACGATCATCCAGTTCTGTCGCACCCGGTAATTGACCAGTTCCGGCCCTCCATCGGCCCCAAGCACAAAAAGCGGCGGCAGTTCCCCTTGCCCTATGCCAGCCGGAAAGGCGATATAGACCTTCCGCCCGTCATCAAAAGCCCGGCTGGGAAGCCAGGGTGATGTCTCGCCTTTCACCGGCTGGATGGCATAGCGGAAATTCAGGGCGTCGAGTTTCAAGCCCGTATCTACTGATGCCGCCTCGTCGGCATCGCTGTCCTGCCGGTGCAGGGCAATCAGATCATCCTCAGGGTAGTCCCAGGACACCGAGGCCATGTAGGTGGCTGGTGTGGAGCGCAGTTCGGCCAGATACGTCCGCCGATCCGTATTGACGATCAGGTTGGTAGTCAGATCCGGCCGCGTCGGCTTGACCAGGATATGGATGCGTTTGGTCGCCCCTGCCCCGCTTTCGGTGTCGCCAATGATCCAGCGCACCGTATCACCGGCAGCAACCGGCCCGGTGCCGACCAGCTTTTCGCCCTGCTGGAGCATGATGTCAGTGATTTCGCCGGGCGAGGTATAGACCTGATAGAGGGCACCGGGAGAATAAGGATAGACCTGCACCGCATTGATGAAGCCAGCACGCGTAGGTTGAATTCGGGCCGCCAGATTGGCCTGTGTCACGCGCGCTGCGGGGTCGGCGACTTCGGGAGCCGTATGGACCGCGCGTCGTGACGGCAGCGGCTTGAGCTGGCCCGGCAGGGGAAGTGGCTGCGGGACTTCGACGATCTGTACCGGTTTCGGTGGGTCCGGCAGGCGCATGGCCTGAACAGCGTCATCGTACCGGATGACAGGCGGATGGTAATGCTGCGCGCATCCGGCCAGGGGCAGGACAAGCAACGGGAGAAAACGAAGAGCGCGACGGATCATTGGCCAAGCTCCTTCGACCAGTTGATGGCGGAGACGTATATGCCGAGGGGATTTTTCCGCAGATGATCCGCATCGCGGGGCGTCCGCAGCACGATGGACACGATGGCGGTCCAGCGTTCGGTGCCGGTAAACGCTCCATCGCGGTAATGACGCTCGGTCCAGGCGACACGGAAACTGCCAGACGAGGCGCGGATGACCGAGGCAATGTCCACCTCGACCTGCTCCCGTCCGATCCGCGAAAACGGATCGTTGAGGCGGGCATAATCATTAAGCGCCTGCGCGCCCGACGTGGTGGTGAAATCATAGGCGCGCAGCCAGTTATGCCGGACCACCACCGCATCTGATGACAGACCACGGACATCGCCGATAAACTGCGCCAGATACCAGGCAATCTGCGGATCGGTCGGTGTGTAACCCGCTGTCGCAGGCATCACGACCTGCGCCTGCCCCAGTCGATCGACCTGCACCACCCATGGCACGACGGTGCCATGCGCGGACTGCCAGACCAACCCGGCACCAAGGCCGGCGGACAGAAACAGTGACCCGAACGCCATCAGACGCCAATTGCGGGCCTGCACACGGGCGGAGCCGATGCGCTCGTCCCAGATCTGCGCTGCTTTCTGGTATGGGGTTACGGGCTCGGGCGTGGTCCCGTAACGGCTGGTGGAGCGACGGAACATCGTCCTCATTCCTTTTCCGAGAGATCAATGCTGGAACTTCCGCCGCCGCCATCGGCTGAGCGGATGACATGCGCCACTTCGGCGGCATGGGTGGCTGCATTGCGGCGTTTCATGCTCCGCGCCCAGCGGGGTGGCGTGCCTTCGGGGCCAGAGCCGCCACCGGCAACACCACCTCCGCCACCGCCATTACCTGACGGGCCGCCGGACGCCCCGGCACCCGCATCGGACCCTCCCGTGAAGCGTCCGCCTGTCGCAGTGGAAGCGCCTCGCGCGCCCTCGCCGTAGCTCTGCTTCATGGCGTTCGCCGCAAACGACATTTTGCTCTTCACGGCATTCGCGGCAGCACTGCCCGGCGCCCGGGCAACACCGCCCAGCCCGGCTGCCATGCGGGCACCGGCACTTTCGCCAGCGGCATTCATGGCGCCCACCGAATAAGCCGTATTGGCCGCACCCGCGATCGCAGCCCCTCCCCGCGCGGCAGCAGCGGTGGCACCCACGGCCGCAGCCCCGCCAGAGGCAACCGCTCCAACGCCAGCCACGGCCGTTGCCCCCATCGCGCCAACCGCCATGCCGGTGCCGACAGCGGCGCCCGCGCCAAGCTGGGGCGCGCCTGAGATCAGCCCGTTGGCAATGCTGCCGCCATAAATGGACAGACCGACGATAGCGAGTGACGCCAGTACCACCGACGTTGCCTGTCCGACGGTGGGCACGGCATCGCCATAAGAAGTCGTAAACTGCCGGAATAATACAGACGCGATGCCGGAGATCACCGCCAGCACCATCACCTTCACACCCGATGACACGACATTGCCCAGTACCTTCTCCGCCAGGAAGGCCGTCCGGTTGAACAGCGCGAACGGGATCAGCACAAACCCTGCCAGCGTGGTCAGCTTGAATTCGATCAGGGCCACGAAAAGCTGAACGGCGAGAATGAAGAATGCCGCCAGCACAATCAGCCAGGACAGGCACAGCACAAAGATCTGGATGAAGTTTTTGAAGAAGGCCACCGGACCCAGAAGGTTGTGGACAGAGTCCAGCAGAGGCTGGGCCGCATCGAATCCGGTCGAGGCCAGTCGGCCGGGACGGAGGAAATCCGACAATGTCAGATTGCCACCCCCGGCCCTGAGACCCATGGCGGCGAAACTATCGAAAACCACCTTCGCAAGATGGTCAAAATTGTTGATCAGGAAAGCGAAGAACCCGATATACAGTGTCTTCTTCACCAGACGCTGGATGATGTCCTCATCCGCCGCCCACGCCCAGAACAGCCCGGCCAGTACCATATCCAGCACGGACAACGATCCGGCCAGAGAAACGACGTTTCCTTTCAGCAGACCAAAGCCGCTGTCGATCGTAGTCGTGAAGGTATTGAGGAAAGTGTCGATAACACCGACATCGTTCGTGGGCATGACCGTCAGTTTCCATTGCTGCCGAACATGGACACCGTGCTCGGCACATAGGCGTCATGCTGCGAGAAATGCTGATACTGCGCGTCACTTTCCGCTTCCGTCGCGGCATCACGTGCCTGTTGCAGGGCCGTGGCGCGACCGTTGGCGGCCAGTTCGGCCTGAATATCGGACAATTGGCGGGACTGTAGCGCCAGAAGCTGGTTTCCCGCCTGCGCCGCCTGCAACGCCCCGGTGGAGGTCTGGCTGGCCGAAGCCAGTTGTGTCATGGCAGAACTGTCGCTCGGGATGTTCCCCACTACCCGCG
Source organism: Komagataeibacter xylinus (assembly GCF_009834365.1). NCBI lineage: Bacteria > Pseudomonadati > Pseudomonadota > Alphaproteobacteria > Acetobacterales > Acetobacteraceae > Komagataeibacter > Komagataeibacter xylinus. Next base: position 766,066 of record NZ_CP041348.1, read on the forward strand.
CCTGCAATTTCAGCGCATCCTCGAACCCACCGACGGAATTCTTCCACCGTGTCTGCGCCTGGCTGAACAGGGCACTGTCGGACATGCCCGAGGAGACGGACGTGTATGCCTGCTGGTATTGCTGCTCGACGGACTGGACGCTGTAGGCGATGTTCTGCGCCTGAGCGAGGAGTGCCGTCGTCTGGGAAATCGTTGACTGCAACGTCGATAATGTCGAAATCGGCAGGCTCGCCAGATTACGCCCCTGATTGACCAGCATCTGCGCCTGGTTGGCGAGTGACGTGATCTGGTTGCCGATCTGCTGGAGCGTTCGGGCCGCGATCAGCACGTTCTCAACATGGTTCGCGCCGTCATACACCGCCCATTGCGCGTGGGCAGGTGGAGAAGATGAAACCGTAAAAGCAATGACCACTACGGCAGGAATCAGACGATATCTCACGACACGTCTCCTTGCCGCAGAAGGTCCGCCGCCCACGTGACACCACGCGCCTCAAACCATGCGGGCAGGAAACCATCCCGCCCGTGCTTGGTCAGCACGCTATCGATCAGTCGATGATCGTCCTTGCCGGACGCGGCACACAACGCCAGCGCCACCGGGCCGAGGCCCAGTTCGAACAGGCGGTTGCCACCTTGCGTCTGACAGTAATACTCCCGCTTGGACGCGGCGCGGGCGATGATGGCGATCTGCCGGTCATTCAGCCCGAAATCCCGATAGAGCGCCATGATCTGCGGCTCGATGGCCCGCTCATTGGGCAGGAATATCCGCGTGGGACAGCTTTCCACTACAGCCGGAGCAATGGGGGAATTGGCAATATCGGACAGGGACTGAGTAGCAAAAATCACCGATGCGTTCTTCTTGCGCAGGGTTTTCAGCCATTCCCGGAGTTGTCCGGCGAAATCACCGTCATCCAGAACCAACCAGCCCTCATCAATGACCAGCAGGGTCGGGCGGCCATCCAGACGGCCCTCAATGCGGTGGAACAGATAGGACAGCACGGAAGAGGCTGCGTCAGAACCGATCAGCCCCTCGGTTTCAAACACCACGACATCGGCATCGCCCAGCCGCTCGGCGTCCGCATCCAGCAACCGGCCATAAGGACCACCGAGGCAGTATGGGGCCAGAGCCTGCTTCAGGACGTTGGACTGGAGGAGCGCCACCAGACCGGAGATCGTGCGTTCATGGTCGGGCGATGACGCGAGGGAATTCAGGGCCGACCAGAGATGGGACTTCACCTCGGGGTTAAGCGTTATCCCCTCACCCACGAGGATCTGCCCCAGCCACTCACTGGCCCATTTGCGCTCGTCGGGATCGTAAATCTGTGCCAGCGGCTGGAGCGATACACTGCCACCCTGTTCTTCCGATGGATCATCATCGGTCAAACCGCCGCCGAGATCATGCCAATCGCCTCCCATTGCCATCGTCGCCGCACGCATGGAGCCACCAAAATCGAAGGCAAAAATCTGCGAACCCGCATAGCGCCGGAACTGGAGCGCCATCAATGCCAGCAGCACGGATTTGCCCGCGCCTGTCGGTCCCGCGATCAGCGTGTGACCGACATCCCCGACATGCAGTGAAAACCGGAATGGTGTTGCTCCCGCCGTTTTTCCGTAGAACAGCGGTGCTGCCTTGAAATGCCCGTCCTGCTCCGGCCCGGCCCACACGGCGGAAAGCGGGATCATATGCGCCAGATTCAGGGTCGAGACCGGGGGCTGGCGCACATTGGCGTAGACATGGCCCGGCAGACTCCCGAGCCATGCCTCCACCGCATTGAGGCTTTCCGCCATGTAGGTGAAGTCCCGCCCCTGAATGATCTTTTCCACGAGGCGAAGTTTTTCCGCCGCGATACTGGCGCTGCCATCCCAGACCGTGACGGTCGCAGTGATATAGGCTTGACCGACATCGTCGGCACCAAGGGATTGCAGCGCCAGATCAGCATCGGCGGCCTTGTTGGCGGCATCGTTGTCCTCCAGCACCGACGCCTCGTTGGTCATGACTTCCCGCACAATGGCTGCGATGCTCTTGCGCTTTGCGAACCACTGCCGACGGATCTTCGTCAGCACCTTCGTGGCATCGGTCTTGTCAAGCAGGATAGCGCGGGTGGACCAGCGATACGGCATGGCCAGCCGGTTCAGATCGTCGAGAATTCCAGGGAAGGTCCGGCTGGGGAAACCCGTGATGGTCAGGGTTTTCAGATAGGCGTCACCAAGTTTCGGCTCCAGGCCACCCGAGAGCGGCTGGTCCACCAGCAGAGCATCGAGGTGCATCGGGATTTCCGGCACCCGGACCCGCTGGTTCCGCGTCGAGATGGTGGAATGCAGGTACGTGAGCGTCTCGCCGTCATTCAGCCACACCGCTTCGGGCATGAACCCGTCCAGCAGGGCCAGCATCCGATCCGTGCGGTCCACGAACGCATGGAGCATGCCATACCGATCGGGACCATCGCGTTCCCTGCCTTCATAGAGAAAACGCTCGGCACGCCCAGAAGATTCCGCCGGTGGCAGCCAGACCAGGGTGAGAAAATACCGGCTCTCGAAATGCGCCCCCTCGTCCTCGAACTGCTCCCGGCGTTCCAGATCGACCATCTGACTGGCGGCATCCGGGAAATCGCTCTCGGGATACACTGTTGCCGGGACGCGCTGGGCTTCCACGAACACCGCCCAGCCGGAGCCCAGGCGCCGCAGGGCATTATTCAGCCGCCCGGTCACGCCAACCAGTTCGGCGGGCGTCGCACTATCCAGATCGGGACCACGGATGCGTGCGGTACGCTGGAAGGAACCGTCCTTGTTCAGCACGACACCTTTTGCGACCTGAGCGGCCCAGGGCAGGAAATCAGCCAAGAGGGCAGCACGGTTGCGATATTCGCCAAGGGACATCATCGCCCTGCCCTCCCTATGCCCGGAGCCAGGCGGGATAGCGGAGATGCCGCCGGCCCACCTCGACGAACAGCGGATCGCGCTTCGCTCCCCAGACCGCGAGGCTATGCCCCACGATCCAGAATACCGCCCCAACCAGCCAGAGCCGCAGCCCCAGCGAGATGGCTGCGCCCAACGTGCCGTTGGCGATCGCCAGAGTCCTTGGCGCCCCACCCAGCAGGATCGGATCGGTCAGGGAGCGATGCACCGGGACATGGAAGCCCGGCACGGCGTCATCGTCATATCCGGCGGCCATCAGATCAGTGCTCCGCCCGAGAAGGAGAAGAACGACAGAAAGAACGAGCTGGCGGCGAAGGCGATGGACAGGCCGAACACGATCTGGATCAGGCGGCGGAAGCCGCCGGATGTTTCCCCGAACGCCAGCGTCAGGCCGGTCACGGTGATGATGATCACCGACACGATGCGCGCCACCGGTCCCTGCACGGATTCCAGAATCTGGTTGAGCGGTTCCTCCCACGGCATGTCGGAGCCCGAGGCAAGAGCCGAGGAGCACCATGCGATGGACAGCAGCAGCATGGCGGAAAGGACAGGCGCGTGCCGACGCACGCGGAACAGCGTGAGGTTCATAGGGAATCTCCATCGGTATCAATTGAATGAATGCGATAGGCGCCTGTGGTGGGGTCGAGCCCGTCCACGGTGGCGAGTTCGGACAGCCGGCGCTGCGCGCCCCGGCCGGAAAGGACGGCGATTACGTCGATGGTCTCGGCGATCAGCGCGCGCGGCACCGTGACCACAATTTCCTGGATCAGCTGCTCCATACGGTGCAAGGCACCGATGGCGGTGCCGGCATGAAGCGTGCCAATGCCGCCGGGGTGACCGGTGCCCCACGCCTTGAGCAGATCCAGCGCCTCGGGACCGCGCACCTCACCAATCGGGATACGATCAGGCCGCAGGCGCAGGGCCGAGCGTACCAGTTCGGACAGGGTCACGATGCCGTCGCGCGTACGGAGCGAGACAAGGTTGGGCGCAGCACATTGCAGTTCGCGCGTATCTTCGATCAGCACGACCCGGTCGTCGGTTTTTGCGACCTCGGCCAGCAGGGCGTTGACCAGCGTGGTCTTGCCGGTGGATGTCCCGCCCGCGACCAGAATGTTTTTCCGCTCGGCAACGACCTGGCGCAGGAAACTGGCCTGGGCGTTGGTCATGATCCCGGCTTCGACATAGTCATCGAGGGTGAACACGGCGACAGCGGGTTTACGGATTGCGAAACTCGGGGCTGTCACCACGGGCGGGAGCAAACCCTCGAACCGCTCCCCGGTCGGCAGTTCCGCCGACACGCGCGGTGCCTCGTCATGCACCTCCGCCCCGACATGGTGCGCCACAAGGCGGACGATGCGCTCCGCATCGGCGGGGGTGATGATCTCACCCGTGTCGTATAGCCCCTCGGACAGACGATCGATCCACAGCCGCCCGTCCGGATTAAGCATCACCTCTACGACAGCGGGATCGGCAAGGTGCCCCGCGATCGCCGACCCCATCGCTGTGCGCAGCATCGAGATGCCGCGTGCCTGACTTTCCGAATTATAATGCGAAACCGCCATCTGATCCCCGCTCGAACGGGACCGGAACAGATGGTCCCCACACGGGGATGATTAAAAGAGGGCCATTTCGGCTCGATTCAACAACTATTGCGGACCGTGCGGCCATTGCGTGGAAACGGCGGTAATCGGCGGGATTGACGAATCCTTTTGGCTGCCCCACGCAATCTGACGATTACTGGGGGTCTTCACCACGATTGCGCCGCGTGTCGATGTCCCGCGACAGTTCCCTGAGAAAGCGATCTCCCGTCGCCAGTTTTCGCCCGAGCGATTGCAGGAAACCCTCGAACCGCTCGACGCCTTTCGCTCTGGCCGATGCCTGGGCACTGTCAGGCAGCGGTGGAGTGACGGTCAGCCAGAAACGAATGAACAGTGCCAACGTCTCGCCCATAATAGCGAGATCTTCGTCCATCCCGGCAATCTGGCGGTCGATCCTTTCCATACGACGGGCAAACACCGCCTCCAGCCGCTCCGACGCATCGGCCGAAAGGAAGGAGGCGACGGCAGCCTCGATCACCGCCGATTTCGAGACGTTGCGCCGCAACGCCAGCGCTTCGACCTGCTTCAGAAGCTCGGCCTCGAAATACACGTTCATGCGGGTCTTGCTCGGCATGGGCATCCTCACAGATCGAGGCCATCGGCAGGGTCCATCGTCGCCTGCCGCGCAACGGAACGAGCCTGCTGACGTATGGTGCGCGCCCTGACGGCATCGACATCCGGCTCGTCGTCGAGCACATCGAACTCCTGCACGCACGGATGCTCGGGTGGCGCGACATCCTCATGCTCCGGCAATTCCGGTTCGCGGCGAATACCGGCATTGGCCGAATCGCCATCAGCCCCATTACTGCGATCCGGTGCTGGCCCTTCTGATGGAGCGCCTACCTCCAGCGCCGACCAGTCATCGGACGGGAGCGCGGACGGGGGTTTCGTCCCGGCGGACGGGGGCGGCAGGACACGCTCCATGAACCGCGCATCCTCGTAATAGCGCGCCTTCTTCGCGCGGACGGGGGCGACGCCCGCGACCAGCAGCAGTTCATCGGTCGGCGGAAGCTGCATCACCTCGCCGGGCGTGAGCAAAGGTCGTGCCGTTTCCTGCCGCGACACCATGAGATGCCCGAGCCAGGGCGATAGCCGGTGCCCGGCATAATTGGTGGAATCACGCATCTCGGTCGCGGTGCCGAGCGCGTCCGACACCCGCCGGGCGGTGCGCTCGTCGTTGGTAGCAAACGCGACGCGGACATGGCAGTTGTCGAGAATGCTGTTGTTCGCGCCGTAAGCTTTTTCGATCTGGTTGAGGCTCTGCGCGATCAGAAAGGATTTGATCCCATAGCCCGCCATGAAGGCTAGCGCGCTCTCGAAGAAATCGAGACGGCCGAGGGCGGGAAACTCATCGAGCATCAGTAGCAGCCGGTGCCGATGAGTGGACACATACAGATCCTCCGTCAGACGACGGCCGATCTGATTGAGGATCAGACGGATCAGCGGCTTGGTGCGGGCGATGTCGGATGGTGGGACGACGAGATAGAGGCTGGCGGGCTGCTGGCCGGACACCAGATCCGCGATGCGCCAGTCGCACCGTGCCGTCACCTTTGCAACTACGGGGTCGCGATACAGGCCGAGGAACGACATGGCGGTGGACAACACACCTGACCGCTCATTATCGCTCTTGTTCAGCAGCTCGCGCGCCGACGAAGCAATGACGGGATGCACGCCCGCCTTGCCGAGATGCTGCGTGGACATCATGGCACGTAGCGTCGCCTCCACCGGCCGCTTAGGATCGGAGAGAAAATTGGCGACACCGGCCAGCGTCTTGTCCGGTTCGGCATAGAGGACATGCAGGATCGCACCCACCAGCAGGGAGTGCGAGGTCTTTTCCCAATGGTTCCGCCGGTCCAGAGCACCTTCGGGATCGACGAGGATATCGGCGATGTTCTGGACGTCCCGCACCTCCTTATCGCCACGCCGGACCTCCAGCAGCGGGTTGTAGGGCGAGGATGCCGGATCGGTCGGGTCAAACAGCAGCACGCGCCCGTGGCGCGCACGAAATCCGGCGGTCAACCCCCAGTTCTCTCCCTTGATGTCATGGACGATGGCCGAGCCCGGCCATGTCAGCAGCGTCGGCACGACCAGCCCGACACCTTTGCCCGAACGGGTCGGCGCAAAGCACAGGACATGCTCTGGACCATTATGCCGGAGATAGTCCCGATCCCATCGGCCCAGCACCACGCCGTCGGGGTCGAGCAGCCCTGCCTGCTTCACCTCGCCGGCCTCCGCCCAGCGGGCCGAGCCGTATGTGGCGACGTTGCGGGCCTCGCGCGCCCGTAGGATGGACAGGCCGATGGCCACGACGCTGCCGATAATTCCACCGGACGAGGCGATGTATCCGCCCGTCACGAAAATCGACGGCGCGTAGGCATCGTAGAAATACCACCACCAGAAGAAAGCTGGCGGATAGTAGAACGGCCAGCCTGCCACCATGAACCAGGGAGCGCCAAGCTGGGGCTGAAAACCCAGGCGCCAGGCCGTCCATTCCGTGGCACTCCAGATGGCGACGAAGACGATCAGCAGGACGAGGGCGACCGCCCCCCACAGGACACGGCTTCCGGGCATCGGGGCTCCAATCGGCTTGGGGAAATGAAACCGATCAGAGAAGGGGCGACCCAGCGGCAGGCAATATATAATGAGTCGCGATCGTACCACCGGATACCATGGCGAAGAAAAAGGACGGTCAGTGCCGGGTTGCACGGGCGTCGATCACGGCCCGTTCGAGAATCTTCCGATAACCGATTTTCGTCATCCATCGCGCACGGGCGAGATGGCTTTCCCAGCAGATGCGCGTGCGCTCTCCGTCCGCCGGATCGCGATGCAGCACGATCCGCGCCACCTCCGCCCAGTCGGCCCGATCCGCCTCGGCATCAAGTAGGCGGAGATAGGTGATGAAATGCACTTCGTCATAGGTCGTGATCTCCGGCACGGTCGGCGTCAGATCATCGACATCGGGGTCCAGTTCGGGTCTTGCTGTCATCCGACAGCCCTCCAGCAGGATCGCAGTCAACCATATCCTAAAATGGGATAATCCCAAATCAGGATTATCGGAACGGCTCCCCTCCCCGTCGGAGAGCCGTTCCGCATGAAGAAATCCCTGCGCACACCCCGGCAGCTTTTGCTGCAATCGCTTCTTACAGAAGCGCGCAAAACCGGGGGTATGACGCAGGCGGAACTGGCCGCCGCACTCGGCAAGCCACAATCCTTCGTCGCCAAATATGAGAATGGCGAGCGACGAATCGATGTCATCGAGTTTGCTGACATAACAGCCGCCCTCGGCGTTTCCGGCGCTGATCTTCTCGTTCGTCTTGCACCTGGCGCAGAAAAGCCCCCGCCAGAGGGCGAGAATACCACGGGCCGGGACGAATAGGAACGATCATTCCTGGAACGATCGTTCCGACACGGGTCTCGATGATGGCATGGACCTCAAAGAGGTCATGGCGGTCAACCTGCGTCGGATGCGTCATGACAGGGATATGACGCAAGAGGAGCTGGCCGATCGCGCTGGCCTGAGCACCCGCTATGTCGGGGCGATCGAACGCGCGGACGTGTCGGCAAGCGTTACGATCCTGGGAAAGATTGCCGAGGCGCTGGGCGTGGAACCGGGTGTGTTATTGAAAACTGTCCCGGCCAGCCCGCGCTGATCGGCTGAGGGTACAAGACGCCCTCAGTTCTTCCACGCGGTGCTATCCTTGACAACGACGGCGAACATATCCGCCAGTTCGGCCAGCGCAACGCGGCGCACGGTTTCGGCCGCGATCGTTCCGCCCAGCGGATCGGTAACATCGCGTGCGGCAATGGCGTCCGCCACCAGGGTCACGCGCAGGCCGTACTCCTCCGCTGCCGCGCGGGCGGTGGTGGACACACAGACACCCACCGTATCACCGGCGATGATGACCTCGTTCCGACCCGTCTCCTTGATCCGGTCCGCGAGCCCGGTGCCGATAAACGCATTAGCGTGAGTCTTGAACAGAACCGTCTCCCCTTCTTGAGGCGCGACCTGGGGCAGGAAATCGCGATACGGTCCATCGCTGGCGAAGGCAGGAGCGCCGGGTCCGGCGTCATGGGCGATATGGATGACCGGCATGCCCTTGCGACGCGCAAGGGCAAGAAGCCGCCCGGCCTCATCCGCCGCCGCATCGACATTGGCGAGCGGCACCCGCCCGTCGCGATATTCCCGCTGGATGTCGATCAGGATCAGCACCGACCGATCAAGCGGGGACGGACTGTCGTCGAGACCGTAGATCTGACGGAAGGTTTCAAGGGTCATTGAGGTTTTCCTCCTGGTGACAAGGAGTTCTAACGAATTGGGCATTTCATAAACATGCGCCGCACGTTTCGTGACGTCCCGGTATCTTGACTGGAAACGATGATGGCATGGTTTGACCCTGCATGGTCAGACCGCTTATGCACTACGCCCGAACGCAGGTCGCGAAGCCGGTGGATGATCCCGATCGTGCTCCGGCGGCAAACAGCCAAAGCCTTATCCCGCTGACTTCGCGGGATAAGGACAATGCACCTGCGGCATAGGCTGACCGCGATTTCTCGCGGCAGGCGTCAAACGGCGACGAAGCCGCCATCGACCAGAAGCTCTTCGCCGCCGACAAAGCTGCTGTCCTGTGACGCAAGGAAAAGCACGGCCTTGGCGATCTCGTCGGTTTGGGCGAGCCGACCGAAAGGAATGGCCTGCTGCATCCAGGCTTCGGCACCTTCGTTATTGCCGAAATAGGTCTCCATCGCCGGTGTCAGCACCATGCCGGGCGACACCACATTGACGCGAATGCCCCGGCCCTTCAGATCAACTGTCCAACCGCGCGCAAGAGAACGGATCGCCGCTTTCGTCGCACTATAGATAGAGAGGTTCGGGAAACCTTTTACTGCCGCGCCGGAGCCCGCCAGAACGATGGCCCCGCCATCAGACATCAGCGGCAGCGCCTTTTGCACGGTGAAGACCATGCCTTTCACATTGATGTTAAAAAGGCGGTCGAAATGGGCCTCATCGATCTCGCCCAGAGCGGCCTGTTCGGAAATTCCGGCATTCGCAAAAACTACGTCGACCCGACCGTGATCACGGTTGATCTGCGCATAAAGCCGGTCAAGGTCTGCGGGATTAGACACATCACCCTGCACACCCGTTACGTTCCCGCCGGTTACTTCCTTGCCGATCTCGGTTACGGCAGCGTCAAGGCGGCTCTGGCTGCGCCCAATGATATAGACTTGGGCTCCTTCCTCGACGAAGGTCTTGGCTGTGGTAAGGCCGATACCGTCTGTACCACCTGTTACCACTACGACTCTGTCCGTGAATCGTTGCGACATCTTTACGTCCTCACATAAGTGGAGTGTTGTTCCACTTATGGATATGGATTACCGCTCCACTTATCAAGCGGGAAAGAGATATGCCGTTGACCGATGAAACGCCCTTGCGCGCGGACGCACAGCAAAACAGAGACAAGATCCTTGCTGCTGCCGAGGAGATTTTCCTCGAGAGGGGTGCGACCGTTTCGATGAACGAGGTCGCGAGGCACGCGGGCGTTGGTATAGGCACGCTTTACCGGCGTTTTGCGACACGGGAAGATCTGCTTGCTGCTGCCTACAGCGCACGTTTCGTCGCCTTTGCCGAGGAAATGCAGGCGCACGCAGAAAGGGCCGATTGTGTTTTGGCGCTGCGTGACTACCTTGAGCGACTTGTGCGCCACACGATCATCTATCGGGGTTTTGCGTCCTCGCTTGGCATCGTGTTGAAAACCGGCACGCCGGGATGTCTTGCCACCAGCAAAGTAGGCCAGCAGCTCTTACAGTCTGCACAAGATAGCGGTCGAGTGCGTTTGGACGTATCTTTCGAGGATGTGGTGTGCATTGCTACGGCGATCTCGCTTTGCGTGGAGCAGAATGGAAATTCACAATCGCGCATCGCAAATCTTGTCGGCGTGTTCACGGGCGGTATCTTGACTGGCTTGCCAGAGTGAACCGGTCTTTTTTCTATAAAGCGTCATCCAATTCACGAACTTTCCATCGCCCGCCGCGCCTTGGCGAAGCCGCGATCCGTGGTCCATTCATCGGCACGGTGCCAGTTCTAACGGACGACGATGGCATCGGCCGGGATCGCGCGCAGCCGTTCTATGAATCGGCCCAGATGGAACGCGATTTGCGGATCAGTCGGCCGATAGTCGGCAACGGTCGCCGCGACGGTCTGCGCGTGGCCGAGCTTATCGACCTGCACCACCCACGGCACGACGGTCCCGCGCGCAGATTGCCAGACAAGGGCGGTGGCGATCCGGCCGATAGGATAGGGAGCCGAAGGCCATATATCGCCAGTTCTTCGCCGGAACGCCACCCATTGCGCCGCCGCCCAGGTCCTGATCAGAACGATGATGAAGACGACAGTGATCTGACCCCAGAGTATTCGAATTCCACGCATACAGGCTCCAATTGGCAAAAGAGACGGAGCCGATCAGAAAATAGGCAATTTCGGGTCTGCATTAGTAAAGGCATTGCCGGAGAGCTGTAGGATACGATCGGCGGCAAATAGGACAGTGTGTCGCGGCACTATTCCGGCACTGAGGTGGTGGATTGGCTGCGATTCGCTCAGTGCATGTTCGTCGCGAGCGCGAGCAACTTGAGAAGTGCGGGCGCGCGATTGGACGGCGACCAGACAGCCGAAAATGGGATGGTTTCAGCCTCGTCCTGGATCGGGCGGAAAGCGACATTCGCCGTGCTGTCAGCTGCGCCTTCCTCGACGGAAAGCGAGATGCCGTGTCCGATCGCTACCATGGACAGCAGGGTGCTGCGCTCAACATCAAAACGCAGGATTGTTGGCGTCAGCCATTTTCCGGCCGCCCGCGCCACGATCATGTCGTCAACCTGCGGGCCAGTGCCGCTATGGCGGACGAGGAAAGTTTCGTCCGCAAGGTGACGCCATTCCACACCCGATCGTGCCGCCAAAGGATGTTTGACCGGCAGCGCAACCATAAGGCGGTCGCGCCATATCACGCGGGAATTAAGGTCGGGGGTCTGATGGGTGCAGGCCATGAAGGCGACATCGAGCCTGCCTTCGCGGATCATGAATTGGGCGTCTCTCGCCGTTCCCTCGGTAACTTGTAGCCGGACTCCGGGATGGTCGATGTGGAACCGCTCCAATAGCCGGTCGAGAAAGCAGCCAGGGGTGAGCGCATGCACGCCGACGCGAAGTTCTCCGGCCTCGCCGCGCGCCTGCATCCCGGCGATCTTGATGGCGCGGTCGAGGATACCCATGCCCTCACCGACCTGATCGACGAAGCGGCGTCCGGCTTCAGTCAGGCGGACGCCGCGCGTGTTGCGGTCGAAGAGAACGATGCCAAGGTCTTCCTCCAACGCTTTTATCCGAGCGCTGACGCTCGATTGACTTGTGCCGAGCGCCAGCGCGGCACGATTGAAGCTGAGATACTCCGCAACGGCGAGCGCCTGGATCAGGGCGATCATAGGGACGCGGCTTCGGAGGATCGAAAAAGGAGATCCTATTTCGGGTTCTTTTCTCTGTCTCCTTCGCATGTCGTTCACCGCCAAGTTGTAACGTCACGCTTCATCAGCGGTGGCGTAGCTCTTTAAAAAAGAGAGGCTGTAGCAACTACGAATGCAACGACATCCAGCCGTCTCTCGACGCAGGCCAGGTCGTTACCGAAAAATGGGGAACCCATCAGATTCGCATTCCGCCCGAAACCTCGATCCGCTGTGCATTTACCCAGCGGTTATCCTCCGACAGAAGCGAGGCGATCATCGGCCCTATGTCGTCAGGTTGCCCTGGGCGACCGAGAGCGGTCATGCCGGCAATAGCCTTGGCGACGTCGGGATTGTCGCGCACCACACCGCCGCTGAAATCGGTCGCAATGGCGCCGGGTGCGACACAGTTCACGGCGATACGCCGTGCGCCCAGTTCGAACGCCATATATTTGGTCATCGTTTCGACGGCAGCCTTCATCGTGGCGTAGGCGGCGCGATTCGCCATGATGATCCGCGTCAGGCCCGATGAGATATTCACGATGCGACCACCATCCCTGATCAAGGGCGCAAGCTTCTGAGTGAGGAAGAAAACGCCCTTCACATGGATCCGATAGAGCGTATCGAATTCCTCTTCCTGCGCATTCAGGAAAGCCATGCCGCTGGAATTGCCGGCATTGTTGACGAGGTAGTCGAATCTCTCGGCACCGAGGACTTGGAGTATCTGCTGGACACTGATGACGAATGCGTCGAAGCTGCTGGTATCACCCGTGTCCAGATGAAGCGCCACAGCCTTGCCGCCAGCCTTCTCGATCAGGCTGACGACCTTATCAGCCTCCGTCTTGTTGGTGTTGTAGGTGAAGATCGAAGTAACGCCGCGACGGGCGAGCGCTTCGGCCGTGGAACGGCCCAGACCGCGGCTGCCGCCGGTAACCAGAGCGATGGGAACGTGATTTGTCATAAGGATCTCCTGAGATGATGATCCCGATATAGCTTGCACGGTCCCAACGGATTAGATCGCGATTGCCGCCCATACTGTTTTGCCATACAGAATAATCCTCATGGATAGATTGTCCTCTATGGAATTATTCGTGCGGATCGTGGAGCGCGCCAGCTTCAGCGCGGCGGCCGCTGATATCGGTGTTTCACGCCCCGTCGCGACAGCAACCATCAAGGGGTTGGAGCGCCGGCTTGGCACACGCCTACTCCAGCGCACCACACGGCATGTCCAGCCGACTGTCGAGGGAGAAATATACTATCGCCGTTGCATGGCCATTCTCGCTGACATCGAAGATGCCGACAGAAGTGCGAGCGGCGCCGTGACTGGCCTGCTGCGGGTTGACGTGGCCGGCAACCTTGCGCGGACGATGCTGTTGCCGTCGCTGCCTGCTTTTTTAGCCCAGCATCCTTTACTCACGGTCCATCTCCGAGAAAGCGAGCGCTATGTCGATCTGGTGCGTGAAGGTGTCGATTGCGTCGTCCGCAGTGGGCAGCTCTCCGACAGCGACATGATCGCACGACCTATAGGCGCCATGCGGGAAATCACCTGCGCGAGTCCGGAATATCTGGCAAGGCATGGCATTCCGTTGTCGCCCGACGCCCTCGATGGTCACACGATGATCGGCTTCGTGTCATCGCGCACCGACCGCGTTATGCCGCTGGAGTTCACGATGGACGGAAAGACCGTCGAGGTCGCGCTGCCTTCGCGCGTTCTGGTTTCCGGTGCGGACATGAATGCAGAGGCAGCACGCCTCGGACTTGGCTTGGCACAAGCACCGCGAAGTCGGTTCAAAGATGATCTTGCCTCAGGCGCTCTTGTAGAAGTTCTATCCGAGTTTACACCGCCAGAAACGCCTATTTCCGTGCTGTATCCCAGCAATCGTTATCTTTCTCAGCGGGTACGCGTGTTTGTCGATTGGCTTGTCGCCACGCTTAAACCTGAGTTCTCCTAAATACTTAGCCCTCTCTGCTTTCCCAACTGCCACGACACCGAGCCGCCCTGCACGACGCCCGTGACCTCGCGGCCGAGTTGGCGGTCGATGACCGGCCGCCACGGGACAAGGGTGAACTCGTGACTCTGTTCGGCAATGGCGAACTTGCCGCTCGATAGCTGCACGGTGCCGGTGAACGTGCCGCTGATCTTCTCGCCATCCGTCGCCGCCCGAAATGGCAGCGCTTTGCTCTCGGCCATCTCCGCGCCGACGCGCGCGACTTCGCGCTCTCGCAGTGTGGCGAGAAGGCTGCGCCGATAGAAGATGCGGCCATCCCGTGCTCGGGTGGCGTCACCCTGTTCGATATGGTGTTCGCGCCGCTGGTCCATCGCCTCGCGCACCTGCTGACCGAAACCGGCCGGAGCGAGATCCGATGCGTCAGGCGTCACCAGCCTCCGATCGAGCCAGGTCGCGCCGTCCGAACCGATCTGGCTTTCCAGACTGAAGGTCGAAATGACGCGGATGCTGGCCTGCCGGTTCCGGCCTGCATCATAGGCGGCAGCACGGCTGGCGAAATCCTGGGGAATACGCCACAGGTCGTCGTCGATCCGCTCGACGATACCGGCCCGGCGCAGGGCCTCCAGCCGCCGGACATGGGAGGCGACGAAACCGTCATAATCGCCGCCCGGCACCCGCCCCTCGAACCGGGCCTGTTCCAGATGACGGCTCGGCCGATAGATACCTCCCTCGACCATGCCGGCAATCGCGCGATCGGAGGGGCGCACGGCGCTATCAGGCGGGCCAATTTCGACGATACTGCCGATCCGTGCCTCCGCGACGCGGACCGGGTCGATGCCGGCGACATGATGCGTGCGGCCGTCAATGCCATCGACCACCAGCGTCAGTTCCTCACCCAGCTCGTCGGACAGATGCTTGTCGATGACGCGGCCGACAAATGGCGTCACGGGTGCTGCATCATGGATCGAAAAACTCATAGGGTCGCGCTCGGCGCCCTCCGCCCGGAGTGCCTTCTGCATCGTACGGATGATGTCGCCGCGCTCGCCCATCTCGCGCAGCGTCGGCTCCAGTTGCTCGCTCAGTTCCCACACGCCCGGCGCGTGTTCCGTGGCAAGGCCCATATCGCCCAGCTTGCCAAGACGACGCAGGCGGAGCGTCCGGTCCGCCTGGCCGCGCGTATCATCAGGTTCATGCCGCAAATCGAGAAACCGGCCCTCGGCCTCCGTGAGCATCGCCCGATCGAGACGGGTAAAACGATCCTGGTCGATTTCGGCGACCAGCTTGCGGCGCTGCTCGATCTCGGTGACAGGTCCAAGTTCCAAGGTCACCAGTTCGCTCGCCCGTTCGCGGATGCCGTTGGCAAGATAATCGCCATTGATGACCAGATCCTCGCCCAGGTCGTCACGGCCGTTTACGACGACATGCACATGCGGATGGCCGGTATTATGATGGTTGACCGCGACCCAATCGAGCTTCGTGCCGAGATCGGCTTCGACCTGCGCCATCAGGTCTCGGGTATACTCCGTCAGGTCGGCAAGATTTCCGGCATCCTCTGGTGAGACGATGAAGCGGAACTGATGGCGGTCGTCACGGCCACGATCGAGAAAGGCGTCACCATCGGCGCGGTCTTCCGTCCCCGAATAGAGCCGTCCCCGCTCGCCATCGCGGTCAGTGCCGTCGCGCTGGATGTAGCGGAGATGGGCAGCGGCCTTGCCATTCCGCCCGGCGGCACGGACGGAGCGGGATTTGACGACGACACGGCGACTGCTTGGTCGCCGATGGCTCCAGCCATTCGAGAGGTTCCGGGCACGCACGAACGTCGCCCCCCTTCCACGCCGCACGCCACGCCCGGACGCGATGCTTCCCTCCCCCTTCGGCGTACGGCTGGGACCACCTCCACGAGGACGTCCGCTCCCGCCGCTCGCCGCCTGCTGCTGGCGCGTAACCGTCCGCACCCTGGTCAGGAAACTCCTGGCACGACCGACCTTCGGCGTGTCGGCGCGGATGCGACCCGGCCTCGGGCGGAACCGGTTGTCGTCACCCGCGCTCATAGCCGCTGATCCGCCCAAAACGGCCAGAAACAGACAAGAGTGCCGCGAAAAACGGGGCGGAAACTGACTTCGCCGCCTGTCGCGGCACCATACCCCCTCAAAGGGGGTGCCACCCAAAACAATGTGCAGACAAGGGCTTGCCCTGCGGATCGGACCCATGGGGTGCCGTCCGCTTTAATCTTGCGCTCCCTCTTCTGCCCTCTTTCCGCCTCTCCATCCCCTGCACCACATCCACTCATCATGGCCGCGATCCCATGCCGCCAGCCACAATGAACAGGCCATCCGATCGCGGCATGATCCCCGACATATCGCGCATAGACGCGACCGCCGTGCTGCGATCAGGTTGCATGATGAAGAGCGGCGCACGGGTCCAGAAAAACCGATCGGCCGCCGCGATCATGACGGGAGCATCGCCGCCACCTCCGATGAGCGGCCCAACGGCAGCGACATAAGCGCGCGTTTCCGATGGGAGCGGACGCCCTGCCAGAGATGCCTCATAGCGTTCGGGACCAGCATTATACGCGGCGAGAAAACCCGGCGAACCGTAGCGGTCATGCAGTTCGCGGAGATACGCCGCGCCCGCCAGAATGTTGTCGCGCGGATCATAAGGATCACGGCCGAGATGATGACGGACGCGCAGTTCCGCCCATGTGCCGGGCATGATCTGCATCAGCCCCATCGCGCCCGCTGATGAAACGGCCCCCGGATCGCCTGCACTCTCGGCCCCCATAACAGCGCTGATCCAGGTCGCCGGAATGTCGAAACGGTGTGCAGCCTCAGCAACCTCGGCAGCATATGGGACGTCGCTTGTCTGCGCCGATACAGCACCCGGCACCACGGACACGAGACATCCCGCCACCAACAGACACGCGATCCGGGTCTGATTGCGCATGGTGTCAGTCCCGCCCGTCGCGCTTCGGCGGCCGGCTCCAGTGCAGCGACCAGAGACCGCCATCACTGCCGTCACGGAACAAATTGGCACGCAGTGGCTGCGGCAGGAGCGGATCGTCGATCAGCAGGGCGACATAATCGCCGGCGCGTTCGCCGGTACGTTTCCAGCCAGCACCGATCTCCGGGCCATCCTCATCATCGCGATGGACGCGATAATCCGGGGCGTTGTCGGAGTCCGATTTCTCGGCCGACACGATGACGATCTCATGGGAACCTAGGAAGGTCTGGATGCGTCCGGCAAAGCCGGTTTTGTCGCGCGTGAAGCTACCGATCTGCGGCATGGGAAGTCTCCATTGCGATATTGGGAAGGAGCGGCATTGGCCTGTCAGCGAACAGGCCGTGCCAGACGAAATGACCGTCGCCGTGCGCGTCGGTGTAGAGCGGCGTCGCCCGGCCGATGACGGTGGCGCGCGGAAGCGGGCCGAAATAGCGGCCGTCCAGACTGTCGCGAATGGACGAGTTCATGAGGAAAATCTGATCCGGCGCGATGCGGCGGCAGCCTTGCCAGATCGGCAGCACACGCCCGCGCCGGTCACGGTCCTGCGCGTCGCCGAGCTTTACTCCATCCACGGTGACGGTACGGCCGACACGGCACACCTGTTGCCCCGGCAGTGCTGCGACAGACTTGAGCAGCGGCACGTTCCGCCCGATATAACCGCGCCCGACCATGAAATCGGCCAATGGTTTCGGCGGCCTGACGGCGACAAGATCGCCGGCCGTCAGCCCGTTCTGCGCTCTAAGGTCGTAGAGGCCGAGGGGCGTACTGGCGGAGGCGTTCCAGAGCAGCTTCACCGGCACGTGAACGATGGACGCAACGGCCACGCCCATCGCAGCAAAATACGTCGCCATGACATAACCGAAGCGGGTCATGGCCTGATCTCCCGCCGTCTGAGCCACGCTCGATGACGTGCCATCGTGTAGACGCGCGGTTTCTCACCCGCGTTCAGCCGGTTGCCGACATGCCGCCAGTGATCGGGCGCGACCGCGCAGGCGTCGATGTCGGCCTCTTCCAACGCATCGATATGACGGAGCACCTGCTCGACCTTCAGCCAACCCGCGACCCGCAGCAGGATTTCGGCTCCGGGACGGACGAACGGCACGGTCTGGCAGGGTTCGCCCGGTGCCACGGCGCGCAGGATGTCGATGCGCGACGCGACCGTGCCGAAATCGTTGGCCGCCCAGCGCACAAAAGCGAAAACGCTGCCAGGCCGGAAGGAGAAGATACGACGGCGTCGGTCGAGGATCTGTTCCTGAGCCTCATGGCCGAACCTGATCCAGTTCTCGACGCGCTTGTCGATGTGGGTCAGTTCGACATGGGTCAATGCGTCGCGTGCGAACGGGAGGGCATTGACCCGCGCACGGACCGTTGTGGCGCTGCTCATGGCCCGTCTCCCGGCATGGGAGAAAGACCACACGCATGAGGATCATGCGGCCTGTCAGCGGCACCGGCACCACGGTCGGTATCCGGCCGCCCCAACATCAAAAAGTTAGAGTCTAAGTTAGACTCTAAGTTAGGAGCGCGATTCCGCGTTTCAGGCCAAAGACTTAACTGGGGTTCGTGCGCCTGAAATCCCGATAGTGATGCGCCCGAAGTCCCGATAGTCCCTGCGCCCGAAATCCCGTGTCCATCCACACCGTCATCCACAGGCACTGTGGATAAGGTGACGGGACGAATATGCAGCAGTTTCCGCCGCCCTTCGCGCCGGATCGCGAGGCGATAGCCAGGGAGCGACTGGCGGGCGGCGATGCGCCGCAGATCGAACGCGAAATCGGAGACACGCGCCAGACTGCCTGATTTCTCATGGAGATGCGCGATCTCGAACAGCCAGCCCTGCGGTTGATGCCCGGCATGTTTGCGGGCGACGCGGTAGAGCCAGCGTTCGATGCCGCCCGTCAGGCGGAAATAGGCCGGGTCGATGGTGAGGACCAGCGAGCGGTCGATCACGCCACGATAGAACCAGTCGGGCAGGACGCACTCCATGCCCTCGACACGGCCGTCGCGGGTGGTCCGTTCCTCCCATTCATTGATCCAGGAGAACTGGTGTCGGCGCCAATGCTCGCCATTGCGGATCGTGGTGCGGATCACGGTCGATTGTAGCCGGGCGAACGCGGCCTTGAGCAGGCGATAATCCCGTGCGCCCGTAGCGCGACCGACGGCCGTCAGAAGCCGGTATGGGGTGAAGCGCAGAAAGCGGGACGTCCTGAGGCCGCCATTCTCGGCCTCGACGATCTGCGAAGCGGCCCAGATCAGCACATCGGCATCCCAGATCGTCGCCATGCCATGCTCGGCCAGGCCGTGAATCTCGACCCGCTGACCGCCGGCCTCGTAGAGGATCGGGGTGACCCGCTTTATCTTGGAGAGCGAGAAGAACGGCCGCTCCATCAGGTCGCGCTGATCGCGGGGGCTGGCATCGCCACCTGCGATGACGAAGGGATCGAGGCGAAGCCTCTCGCTCTCCCGCCCCTGCTGGCCGCGCTGCGGCATGACGCCGGCCATTCAGAGGGTCGCCTTCTCGGCCGGGGTCAGCGGACGGGCCGGGAATACGCGGCAGGGTGTCTCGTCCGAGGTAGATTTGCGGACACCATTCTCGACCCATCCCTGAAGATCTGGGAGGGAATAGACGATACGGCCACCAATCTTGCGATAGATCGGGCCGGTGCCATAGGTGCGGTGCTTTTCCAGCGTACGGATGGAAATGCCGAGGAAGCGCGCCGCATCGGGCGTGCGCATGAAACGGGGCGGCAACCCCGTCTTGGGATCGAGCATGATCGGGCCTCCGGTTGGGTTCGGCGGCTGTCGGTCACGACAGCGGGCCATGGCGAACCGTGGCGAAGGATCGGCGGTCTGGAGAGTGCCGGAATTAGGGAGGGTTGATTCCGGCACTCCGATTGGGACTACTTATCGAGAAGAGCCAATGTGCGGACTAAATGACCCATCGGCTTTGGAGCGCTGGAATAGTTGCGGTTTCCAACTGTACCGCCTCCTTGGGAGATTGAAAAACGGGTGTCGGCACACTCCATGCCGTCGCTCCGCAAGCTGACTGATCATGCATTCCCTTTATGCTGGTAATCCTGTAATATTTAACCCTTACAGGTAGAGGGCGTGGGGTGGAAAAACAGACTACTGGCGCTTGGGTTGTTCATCACGGCCGTAAAGTCGCTGCGGACATGCGAGGGGCTGCCGAATTCAGCGCAATCGACTTGGCCGCTAAATCAGCGGGGCTTCTTGCCCGTCTTGGGGAAAGTGACGAAGCCACTTTGACTCCAGAGCAGGTTATCGCGGCTGCGAAAGTTGGTAATCTCAACCCCAAAACTGAGCTTTCAGCCTGCTTGGAACACCTTCAAAAGCGCAAGCTCATTGACCGTTCCTCTACTGGCGCCGTGTCCGTATTAGGCGTGAGCGGTTCCTCCGCGCTAATGCACGCTGCTGATCTTTTTGAAGACAACGAACCTGACAGCACCGAACGGGCTGCCATCACTTTAGCAGAACTATCCTCGCAGGCTCCGATCACCGCAATTGGTGCGATTGAGTTTCTTGGCGACACCCATAAACTCACCAAGGCAGATGCTACTGATTTCGTCCAGCAGGCATCACAGATCGGGTTTGTGGACGCGGAAGGTGAAGGTACGGACAGACTTCTGTTCAATGGCAACCTTTTCCGCCGTGATACAGCTGCCAAGGCAAAAAGAGTCATCGACTCCCTTAGTTCCGCTGAACAGAATAAAATCGTTGTATTCGATGCTGAATTGAAAGCGGCAGGCGCTGTAACAGCGGCGAATGCAATAAAAATACTCGGAGAGCCGTTATTTGCAAAAGTAAGGGCTGCAGCTCTTTACGACATGAATATCGTATCTAATGAGGCGGGTGACCATGTTTTCATAACGTCTCCAGGATCATTCCATAAATTCAGCAATCCGCTTACAGAAGACGCTTTTGACCATGCAAAGGCTCTTGTAGCAGCTTTGACCTATGGCATGACGCACAGTTCTGCCGCTCGGGGCCAGATTTGGGGAATTAACCTTCTTCTAGGAAAACTTATCCGAGGCGGTACTGTGGGGCCAGCCACTGCTATTGGCAACGATTATCGCGCACTTGAAATTGAACGTGTTGTCCAGACCGAACGCTCGGGCTATGGATTCAAGATGCGATTACTCAAACGCGAAGTGGGAGTCATTGCCTTAGAGGTATTGAAAGGCAGAAACGCGGCAGCGGCGGCATTAGAAACATTACCGAGCGCTGGGATGCGAAGTTATACCGCTCCAGAGGCAGCACGCGTCCGCTTGCGCAAAGGACAGTCACCCACGAGCCGAGCGCAAACCAGATCTCTTTTGAGTGCAGTCCGTGGCGGAGGCGGCCTATGAGCAGCAAACCAGCCAACGTATCCAAGAAAACTGGAAAAAAAGGCTTCGAGACCGAAGAAATCGTCCGTTCATATTTTTTGGGCGCTGGATTTTTCGTTGTGCGTGGCGTGAAGTTACGACATGGCGGCGACGAACTGACGGATATTGATCTCTGGCTTTATGAACGATCAGCAACGCTTGCTCGTCGCCGGATCATTATCGATATCAAGGATAATGCCCAGCCTAAAGCCGCCGAACGCCTGTTTTTTGTGAAAGGGCTGGCCGAGTTAATTCAGGTCGAAGCGACCGGCATTGCCACAAGCGACACACGCCGCTCGCTAAGAGAATTGGCGCGAAAACACAATGTATTGTGGATCGACAATGCTGATTTGCAAAGGCTGAAATCAAGCCAAAGGCTGACCGTTTCATCTCGCTTGTCAGATGAAGATCTCGGGGAATTAATTGCTAAAGTCGATACATCGCGATCTTCAAAAAATGTCCGTGATAACTTCGCATCTGTAAAATCCGCAGTTGCTGATCGTTTCGGACCATCCTGTGCGAATACAGCTATTGACGGGGCACAATACTTTGCCAAAATGTGTGTCGAAGCGCATCCTGGTTCGTTGCCCGCACAGGTCTTCACTCGGCTCACATATTTCAGTGCTGCCATCGCGGCCGCAGCACTTGATTTCACTTCTGGGGAAACGGCCTTGCGTCCCCATCATGACCGACTGGCCAACTTAACAGATGCAATCCGTTTTGGGGATGATCCGAAAGGCACCGTAGAAAAGCTGCGCTGGGCAGAAGCTGCTATTAGAGATTATGCCCCCAACGGTGCTGGTCTCGCTGAGATTATTCACAATCGGTTCAATGACGCGCTTAAATCCGTGCCCGCAGAAAGTCTAGCAGAGATTGTCGTGAAGATGACAAACTCTGAGCGTCTTTTCAATGCTGCACGAGATCTCGAGCAAGCGGCATTCTTGACCGATTGCCCGTCATTCGACGACCTTCCAATCGATGCCAAATCCTTCTTGGGTGCCGTACTAGATTTTATCGCTATCAATCGTGTTGTTTTCTCTCAGAGCTGGAAACTGGACAATCCTATTCCTGCCGCCAAGGAAGACGCTGATTCCGATTCTACATCGCCCTCATCGGAGGTAGTTGTACCTCCAATCGATGATGGCAAACTTTTATAAAGATGTCAGAAAAACCAAGAACTCAGGATACAGAACGCACAATGAAAGACGAAATCAAAAATAAGCTCGACGCGCTGTTCGTCGACGATACTAACCGCAAGATAAAATCCGAACAAAAGCGAAATATTGAAGCCGAGCAGCAAGCAGCATTTATTGAGCAATTCCGCGCGAAAACCGATGAGGTGATTGCACCTGCGTTTGAAGATTTTATCTTGTATCTTCGTCCAAACGGCTGGAATGGTTCGGTCCAACGTAAATCTGAAACGCCGACGGGCAATAACTATGGACGTGGCGTTACCTCTACGTCCAGTTCATTGGAACGTGTCTCTTTGGCGTTTACTCATGCCTCGCGTAACATTAAGGGCATTCATAATACTAACGAACCTCACTTCACGGTGATATGCGAAAAGGCCAAGCGTCTCGTAACCTTTCACGAGGCGACGCCTAGCCAGGCAGGCGGTGCGGGTTCTGCCAAACTAGACGACATCACGGCCGATTATCTCCATGAGAAGCTCGTTACCTATTTTAAGAAATTAATGCATGATGCCCGGCCTTATGATGAACGTTAAAGATACAAGACCAGAAAACGGAAGCGATCCCTTTCTTTATCTGACCTCAGCGCTCAGATAGCCGGATCGGATAGCGCAACAGGTCACGGTAGCCACCTCGAACATAATACCGCCCATCAGCAACAAGGCGACGAATCTGGTTTTTACGAGGATCATTTTCCCAATCGGCCTTCCTGCCTTCGAACCGGAGCAGAACCTCGGCGAGCTTGCGATAGCTCGCGCCAGCCGTCCGACCATCAAACGCCCTGAGCATCAGGATATGCCGGTCCCGTGTCTGCTGCGGAAAATCATGCGCCCGCCTGCCCTCAGATCGGCCGGCCAGCGCGCGCCATAAACGCAGCACGGCTTCCGCCCGAAGCTCCAGCAGCTTATCAAGCGGCAGGATCACGACATACGTGGCCTGCGCATCCGCTGCACGTGTCGGGAGCCAGAACTGATGCGTCGATCTGCCAAGCTGCCAGAAACCATGCCACGCATCATCGTCATCCAGCCGCGCAACGAGATCAGGTAATTCCGTCAGGTTGATCGGCATGACGGCCGGATCATCCGCATCTGCGAGAACCGTGCGCAGTTCGATCACGTCAGGCGAAAGTTCCGGTATCCAGAAGACAGGCGTGCGTCCGGCAGGCTGCGCCGGATCGACAGGGAAATCGCAAACCCCATCGTTCGGAAAAGGCTTTGCTACCCCTTGGCTTCGGAGCCGGAAGCATTTTCATTCGCTGAAACGCGCGACGGTAATCGTCATCACGTCGAAGATATTCCCAGGCCATGCCGGCGGCAGCAATGTCTTGTGCGTGTTCGTAAGCGGCCGGCGACTGCCAATCTGACATCGGCATCGCATTACCCTTCCTCTTGCGCCTGCTTGTGGCAGCAGGAACATCAGGATGCGCAATGGGAAGATTTTGTGCAGACTGTGTTTGGAGATATGTTGATCTCGTAACGTGATCGCACGATCGCTATATCGTTCTTCGCGTCTGCCAGAATAGTCCGCGAGCCGGGCACTCGCCCGGCGAGCGCCGCTTATTTTCCATCTTCCCGTCGCCGATCCGACTTCGCGGATCGGCGCAAATTTATGCGGACAGACAGGCCAAGAAAGGGGGCACCGCAGAACCGAATTGTCGGCCCTGCGACGTTCACTCCCTATGCTGCTATTTTCGTCGCCGCGTGCCAGGCCAAGCGCCGGGTCGCCGTTGCCGCGTGGTCTGCGTCCAGTTCCATACCCAGCCACTCGCGGCCGAGATGCTGCGCCGCCATCAGCGACGAACCCGAACCGCAAAACGGGTCCAGAACCAACCCACCAGCCGGACAGAACGCATCAACCAAGGGCAGCAGCGCCGCCACGGGCTTTTGCGTCGGGTGCAATTTATTCCCGGAATACGGCATGTCGATCACGTCCGGGATGGGCTTTGCGGGCGGTGTCACGTTGCCCTTTGCGAGTAAATACGCGCTTTCGTGTTCATACCGGAGGAAGCGGGAAGAGGACGAATAAGACTTGCGAAAGACGATATGCCCGACCATGCGGAAGCCGGCCACCTTCCAGGCATCCGCGAATAAGTCTATCCGGTTCCATCCGTAGAAGCTGACGGCAAACCCGCCCCATTTCAGGACACGGTGCATCTGGTTGAAGGCGGGCCGGAGCCAGCGCGCATTGTCGTCATTGCGAACCTTCCGCCCGTCCCTGCCCTGATAGTTCACCAGATAAGGCGGGTCGGTCAGAATGAAATCCACGGAATTGCGCGGCATTGCCCGCATCAGTTGCACGCTGTCGCCGTTGAGGATGGTATTGCGGAAATCGGTCGCCGTGGTGGTGTTGCCGGTCATCGTCTTTGCCCTTTGTTCCGCGAGGAACAGCCCCCGCTGTTCCTCTGCCTAGCGGCGAGCAGCGGGGTAGCAACGACAAGGGCGACCGATGGGGAGGGGTATCGCCCGGTCTGCACGGAGCGCAGCGCAGGAAGATCGGGGACACCCCATCGGGGCGGCGTCAGCCCGCTGACGCGCACCCTTGCCGGCGCGAGGGCGGAGCCCTTAGCCTGTTCCTGTCTTTTCGCCCCTCCTCACAGCCTCGGAAATGGCACTCCTGCGTTGCGACCGAACCATTTTTTCAGAAAGTCTGAAGAACAGAATAGCCTGTTTTGCGATACGTGAGATTTCACGGCCATCCGGTCATCAACGAATACCCGGAATTTCTCTGGCGCCTGACGTGAGGAATTCTATGCAGAGCCGAACCCGCGTCAAATTCGTCCGCTCCGGCGCAATCAGCATGCTCAGCGGCACGGACGGCAAGGTGTAGTCAGGTAGCACGGGCACGAGAGGACCATCCCGCAGGCAATCCTCCACCAGCCAGCGATGGGCCGGCCCGTAACCTCGCCCGGCCAGAAACGCGTCGCGCGCGGCCAGACCATGATCGACGACCAGACGGCCATGAAACGGCACGACATGGTTTCTACCTTCCGCGCTCCGCAGAACGAGTTGCTCCGAGCCCTGCACGCGTGACATCCGCACGCCCTCCCGGTTGCGCAGATCCTCCGGCCTCCGCACCGGGCCGTGACGGCGCAGCCATTCGGGCGACGCGACCAGAAGGCGCTCGCTCTCGCCCAGAGACCGCAGTTTCATCGCGCAATCGGTCAGGGGGCCGAGGCGGATAGCGATATCGACCCCCTCGCGCACCAGATCGACGCGCTCGTCCGTCAGCCCGAACTCGACCCGTATGCCGGGGTTCCGATCCTGAAACGCATAGATGAGGCGGCCGACATGCAGCACGCCCAGCGCGCCGGTGCAGGAGATGCGCACCGTCCCGGCCGTCGCCTGCCGCGTATCGCGCATTTCCTGGCTTGCCTGCTCGACGAGGGAGAGGATCTGCACGCAATGGGCGTAATAGCGGGTTCCTTCATCGGTCAGCGCGGTGCGGCGCGTTGTCCGCGTCAGCAGCGACACGCCCAGAGCCTCTTCAAGTTCGCGCAAATGCCGCGTGATGGTGGACGACCCCGCACCGGTTTCCCGCGCGACGGCTGCCAGATTGCCGCGTTCAGCAACACGCACGAAGGTCCGCATACGCTCCAGCGAGATCAGTGATTGTTCCATTTTTCGGCATTATGCCTTTCGTTCTCACCGTATGGGAGAACAGTAGCCTATCGACTAGCCTGGGCCGAACACGAAATTTCTTTCCATGGAAAGACACACTCATGAATATCCTGATCGTCTTCGCCCATCCCGAACGGCACTCTCTCAGCGGTGCCCTGCTCGATGTCGCCATCAGCGCGTTGCAGGCACAGGGCCATGAGGTCAGGGTATCCGACCTCTACGCCATGCGCTGGAAAGCGACGGTTGACCACTCCGACTTCCCGGACATTCCTGCGGACGAGCGCCTGAAAGTGGCTTCCGCGTCCTCGCGCGAATTCGCCGAAGGTGGCCTGACGGATGACGTGAAAGCCGAGCAGGACAAGCTGCGCTGGGCCGACACGGTGATTCTCCAGTTCCCGCTCTGGTGGTTTGCCATGCCCGCGATCCTCAAGGGCTGGGTGGATCGCGTCTATGCCTGCGGGTTCGCCTATGGTGTCGGCGAACACAGCGACCGCCGCTGGGGCGACCGCTACGGCGAGGGAACGATGGCGGGCAAGCGCGCCATGCTGATCATCACGGCTGGAGGCTGGCCGGAACATTATTCCGCGCGCGGGATCAACGGTCCGATCGACGATCTGCTGTTTCCCATCAATCACGGCATCCTGTTCTATCCGGGTTTCACCGTCCTGCCGCCGTTCGTGGCCTATAAAGTGGATCGACTGGATGACACGGGTTTCGACATTCTGGCGGAGCAGCTCCGCGAACGGATGCGGACACTGACAACAACGGCACCGATCCCGTACCGGCAACAGAATGGTGGCGATTATCAGATTCCCACCATGGAGCTGAAGGCCGGTCTGGAAGCACCCGGTACCGTCGGCTTTGCCCTGCATGCGGCGGTGACGACGCAGAAATAATCGCATGAGAGCCTATGATGCTTTGCGTAGCCATAACCATGACTATGGTCATAGGGGCGGTCCGGGCCGAAGTCTTCTGATACGCGTCCTGGCACTCCCTTAGCCTGTTTTTACCTTGAGAGCCGCCCCGGCGGCCTCGGAAATGGCAGCCATAATTTGCACCCTGGCCATCTTTTCGGGAATTTCGAGCAAAGGAATACCCGCCTTCTGCAAGGCCAGACGCTTCACCGCCATGCGGTCATCAGCATCGCCGGACAGGTCGTGGCCTGTGCCATGATATTCGATCACCAGAACTGGCAGTCCATAGCGATCAATCAGCAGGAAATCGACACGCTTGCCGCTATAGGAGCTGAAAGCCTGCTTCTGGCGCGGATCTTCCGGGTCGTAAGTCGTTCTGATGAACCCACCCATCGAGACCTCGAAAGCGAAACGCCAGTCGGTCTGATACGTCCTGATCCATTCGTCGAGCGCGTAGAGCACCTGCACAGCCTCCTTATTGACGGGACGGACGGCCCGCAGACTGCACTGACTGATGAAGTGTAACTGGTTTTTCGTGTTGGAGAGGTCGTTGTCCTGAAAATATTGCCGCCGACGCTCTGCGTCCTTCTTCTGATCGGCAGCCTGTGCTTCCAGCGTAGAAATTCGGCGACGCAAAGACGAAAGCTCTGTATCGCGCCCCGCGATCTGACGATCCAGACTCTGAAGTCGCGTGTTCCTCTCGGCTATCTGCTGCCCTGCCTGCGCCAGATCGGCCGTTGCGCGTCGCCCCCGGACGTAGAATCCGATAGCATATCCAATCGCCAGAAGAATGATCACCTTTTCCACGACCGATAAGTCTCCCTTTTCTGCGCGATCACCGCCGATTACCGCATGGACCGGCGCATGGTCTTCTCAAATCCCCTTGTCCTGTCCTTCATCGTTCCTGTCGCCCCATGACCGGGAAGGTGGACAGGATGGCACGCAAACCCGACAGAATCAGGATCGAGGTGTTCGGCCCCGCCAGTGAGGCGGAAACGGCCAAGGAGGCGTTCCGCCCCTCCAATGAGGCCATCCTTTCCCTCGCTCGCCTGATCGGCCGGCAGATGGCACGCGAACAGTTCGAGCGTGCCCGTGCATTGGAGAGGAAACAGGCCCGGCAGAACCGATCCGGTCCTGTGCGGTAGCCTCCCCTTCCCTGCTGCGTTTTCCCCGGCGAACGACCCCTCGCCGGGCAGTCGTGCATTTTTCTTGTGACCATTATGGTCTCGTGATATAAGGTCAGTCAATGAGGATCATCGCCCGACGCACGCTGAGAGAGTTCGTCGACAGTCTGGCGGGCCAGAAGGACCAGCCGGCCGTCAAGGCGGCGCTGGACGCCTGGTTCGCCGAAGTCGGCAGGGCCGCCTGGACAAGCACCGCCGATGTGAAGCGGCTCTACGCCACGGCCAGCATCGTCAGTGCCGAGCGGATCGTCTTCAACATCAAGGGCAATGCCTATCGCCTGATCGTGGCGGTCGATTTCGAGAAAAGCATCGTCTGGATCAAATGGATCGGCACGCACAAGGCGTATGACAGGATCGACGTGACGGAGGTGGAACATGACGGCTGATCTGAAGCCCATCCGCAACGAGGCGGATTACGACGCGGCACTCGACGAGGTCGGCCGGCTGTGGAGAGCGAAGAGCGGCACGCCCGATGGCGACCGTCTCGACGTTCTTGCGACGCTGATCGACGCCTATGAGGCCAAGCACCATCCGATCGACCCACCTGATCCGGTCGAGGCGATCCGCTTCCGCATGGAACAGCAGGGCCTCACCCGCAAGGATCTGGAGCCGATGATCGGACCGCGCAACCGGGTGGCGGACGTGCTGAACCGCAAGCGCGGCCTGTCGATCGACATGATCCGCCAGTTGCATGACGGCCTCGGCATCTCGGCCGAGGTGCTGATCCGGCCCAGCCGGATGGACAAGGTCGCCTGATAGGAAACACCACCCAAGGAACATCCCATGACCCGC
Organism: Komagataeibacter xylinus; assembly: GCF_009834365.1. Lineage (NCBI taxonomy): Bacteria > Pseudomonadati > Pseudomonadota > Alphaproteobacteria > Acetobacterales > Acetobacteraceae > Komagataeibacter > Komagataeibacter xylinus. The sequence continues at coordinate 795,084 of NZ_CP041348.1, forward strand.
GTCGCCCTGTATGCCCGCTACTCGTCCGACAACCAGCGCGACGCCTCGATCGAGGACCAGTTCCGCATCTGCCTCGAACACGCCAGGCGCGAGAAATGGAAGGTCGTCGGCGCCTATAAGGACGCGGGCATCTCCGGCGCGTCGATGATTCTGCGCCCCGGTATCCAGACCCTGTTGCAGGATGCCCAGGCCGGACGGTTCGACATCGTGCTGGCCGAGGCGCTGGACCGCATCTCCCGCGATCAGGCCGATGTCGCCACCCTGTTCAAGCACCTGAAATTCGCCGGCGTGCCGATCGTCACCCTCGCCGAAGGGGAGATCAGCGAACTGCATGTCGGCCTCAAGGGCACGATGAACGCCCTGTTCCTGAAAGACCTCGCCGCCAAGACCCATCGCGGCCTACGCGGCCGGGTCGAGGACGGCAAATCCGGCGGCGGGCTGTGCTACGGCTATCGCGTGGTCCGCCAGTTCGACGCCAAAGGCGAACAGATCCGGGGGGACCGCGAGATCGACGCGCATCAGGCGGAGATCATCCGCCGCATCTTCCGTGACTTCGCCGCCGGCATTGGGCCACGCGCCATTGCCAAAGCCCTCAACGACCAGGGCATCGCCGGCCCCGAGGGCAAACTGTGGAGTGACACCACCATCCGGGGCCATGTGAAGCGCGGCACCGGCATCATCAACAACGAACTCTATATCGGTCGCCTGGTCTGGAACCGCCAGCGCTATGTCAAAGACCCATCCACGGGCAAGCGCGTCTCACGCCTGAACCCGGAATCAGAATGGGTCATCACAGACGTGCCCGACCTGCGGATCGTCGACGACGCATTGTGGCAGGCGACAAAAGCCCGACAGAGCATCATCGCCGAGAAATACGTCAACGTCACCGAGGCCGTGCGGGCGCATCACAAGCGGAACCGGCTCAACGGCACCCGTCGCCCGAAATCCCTGCTCTCGGGTCTGCTGTTCTGCGGCCTGTGCGGCGGCCCCTACGCTCTGCGGGGTTCCGACCGTTTCGCCTGCTCGTCCCATGTCACCAATGGTTCCTGCACCAACAGCCGGACGATCCCCCGCCCTGATCTGGAGCGCCGCGTGCTCTCCGGCCTCAGGGACCGGATGATGGCGCCCGAGATCGCGGCCGAGGCCATGCGCGCCTATGCGGAGGAGACCAACCGCCTTAACCGCGAACGCCGGTCTAATGCCGATGTCTGGCAGGTGGAACAGGTGAAGGTCGAGAAGCAGATCCGGGGCATCATCGAAGCCATCAAGGAGGGCATGTTCCATCCCAGCATGAAAGCGGAGATGGATACGCTCGAAGCCCGCAAGGCCGAACTGATAGCCCTACTGTCCGACATCCCCGACGATGTGCCGGACCTGCTGCCGAGTGCCTCAGCGGTCTACGCCCGGAGAGTCGGCCGCCTCACTGATGCCCTCAACCGCCCCGAAGAACGGCTGGAAGCCGCCGAGGCGCTGCGGGCGCTGATCGAGAAGGTCGTGCTGACACCCGGCCCGAACCGGGGCGAGATCGACGCGATGCTGTATGGGGAACTGGGGACGATCCTGACTTGGATCGAGCGTCAAGCCATTGGAAAAGCTGAAAAAAGAAACACTCCCGGAGCTATGCTCACGGGAGTGTCGGTATCAGTGGTTGCGGGGATAGGATTTGAACCTATGACCTTCAGGTTATGAGCCTGACGAGCTACCGGGCTGCTCCACCCCGCGGTTGTGGGGGAGACTGGAAGACCTGGCGGCGACCGACTTTCCCGTGCCTTAAGGCACAGTATCATGGGCGCTGGGGGTTTTCACGGCCGAGTTCGGGATGGGATCGGGTGGATCATTCCCCGCCATGGCCACCAGGTCATCCAGTCTCCCCGGTATGGGGTTGGACTGGAAGTGGATGGGTTGGTGTGTATGATTTTGTGTTGAGAGTGGATGACTGCTGTGCATGTGTGTTGCCCTTTTAAGGGGCCTTGGAATGAGCCTATTGGGCGATTAGGACCAGTCAGCTGCACGCATTACTGCGCTTCCACACCTGGCCTATTGACGTGATGGTCTATCACGGCCCTTGGGGAGACCTTGTTTTGAGGTGGGTTTCCCGCTTAGATGCTTTCAGCGGTTATCCCGTCCACACTTAGCTACCCGGCTGTGCCGCTGGCGCGACAACCGGTGCACCAGAGGTATGTTCATCCCGGTCCTCTCGTACTAGGGACAAATCCTCTCAAGTCTCCAACACCCACGGCAGATAGGGACCGAACTGTCTCACGACGTTCTAAACCCAGCTCACGTACCACTTTAATCGGCGAACAGCCGAACCCTTGGGACCTGCTCCAGCCCCAGGATGTGATGAGCCGACATCGAGGTGCCAAACCTCCCCGTCGATGTGGACTCTTGGGGGAGATCAGCCTGTTATCCCTAGAGTACCTTTTATCCGTTGAGCGATGGCCCTTCCACGCGGGACCACCGGATCACTATGGCCGACTTTCGTCTCTGATCGAGCTGTCACTCTCACAGTCAGGCGGGCTTATGCCATTGCACTCGACAGCCGGTTTCCGACCGGCCTGAGCCCACCATCGCGCGCCTCCGTTACACTTTGGGAGGCGACCGCCCCAGTCAAACTGCCCACCATGCAGGGTCCCGGACCTGGCTAACAGGCCTCGGTTAGACATCAGAAACAGTCAGGGTGGTATTTCAAGGATGGCTCCACCGGAACTGGCGCCCCGGTTTCAAAGCCTCCCACCTATCCTACACAGAATGTCTCTGATGCCACTGCAAAGCTGCAGTAAAGGTTCATAGGGTCTTTCCGTCTGACCGCGGGTACCCCGCATCTTCACGGGGAATTCAATTTCGCTGAGCCGATGCTGGAGACAGCGGGGAAGTCGTTACGCCATTCGTGCAGGTCGGAACTTACCCGACAAGGAATTTCGCTACCTTAGGACCGTTATAGTTACGGCCGCCGTTTACCGGGGCTTCAATTCGGTGCTTGCACACCTCCTCTTAACCTTCCGGCACCGGGCAGGCGTCAGGCCGTATACGTCGTCTCTCGACTTCGCACAGCCCTGTGTTTTTACTAAACAGTCGCTACCCCCTGGTCTGTGCCACCCGCCGATGGTTGCCCACTGACGGGTCTTGCTTATCCCGAAGTTACGCAAGTAATTTGCCTAGTTCCTTCAGCATCGTTCTCTCAAGCGCCTTGGTATTCTCTACCAGTCCACCTGTGTCGGTTTCGGGTACGGTCTATATGCCAGAGCTATTTCCTGGAATACTCCAAAAGCCGGATCAATCCGATAAGACCCGACAACATATTGTATTCGTCACTTCTGGCAGGCCCGGGAATATTTGCCCGGTTTCCATCGACTACGGCTTTCGCCCTCGCCTTAGGGGCCGGCTCACCCTGCGCGGATTAACCTTGCGCAGGAACCCTTGGACTTTCGGCGACAGTGTTTCTCGCACTGTTTGTCGCTACTCATGTCAGCATTCGCACTTCCGATATCTCCAGAGAGGGTCACCCCGTCTCCTTCACAGACCTACGGAACGCTCCGCTACCGCGCATTCATAGAATGCACCCACAGCTTCGGCACGTGGCTTGAGCCCCGTTACATTTTCGGCGCAAGGTTTCTATTAGACCAGTGAGCTATTACGCTTTCTTTAAAGGATGGCTGCTTCTAAGCCAACCTCCTGGTTGTTTTGGAATCCTCACATCCTTTCCCACTTAGCCACGATTTGGGGGCCTTAGCTGGTGGTCTGGGCTGTTTCCCTCTCGACAATGGACCTTAGCACCCACTGTCTGTCTGCCGAGCTCATACTTCCGGGTATTCGGAGTTTGGTTAGGTTTGGTAAGGCTTTGGGCCCCCTAGCCCATCCAGTGCTCTACCCCCGGGGTAATACTCGACGGTCTACCTCAATAGATTTCGCGGAGAACCAGCTATTTCCGAGTTTGATTGGCCTTTCACCCCTAGCCACAGCTCATCCCCGACTTTTTCAACAGGCGTGGGTTCGGCCCTCCAGTGCGTGTTACCGCACCTTCAGCCTGGCCATGGCTAGATCACTCGGTTTCGGGTCTTCTGCCAGCAACTCGTCGCCCTGTTCAGACTCGCTTTCGCTGCGCCTACACCTAACGGCTTAAGCTTGCTGCAAACAGAAACTCGCTGACCCATTATACAAAAGGTACGCCGTCACCCCATAAGAGGCTCCGACTGCTTGTAGGCATTCGGTTTCAGGTCTATTTCACTCCCCTCGTCGGGGTGCTTTTCACCTTTCCCTCACGGTACTTGTTCACTATCGGTCACCAGGGAGTATTTAGGCTTGGAGGGTGGTCCCCCCATGTTCAGACAGGATTTCACGTGTCCCGCCCTACTCAAGGACTGTTCCTGACACTACGCATACGGGGCTATCACCCGCTCTGGCCGGACTTTCCATTCCGTTCTGCTTCTTCAAAAACAGCCACTGGCCTGTTCCGCGTTCGCTCGCCACTACTAGCAGAATCTCAATTGATGTCTTTTCCTCCGGGTACTTAGATGTTTCAGTTCCCCGGGTTCGCCTCATGTCCCTATGTATTCAGAACATGATACCCATCGCTGGGTGGGTTGCCCCATTCAGATATCCACGGATCAAAGCCTGCTCGCGGCTCCCCATGGCTTTTCGCAGCGTGCCACGTCTTTCATCGCCTCCTGGTGCCAAGGCATCCACCGAATGCCCTTATCGCGCTCATTGCCCACACATGCACAGGAGCCATCCACCCAAACCGCCAGTTCCATACATGATCGCTCACATAAAAAACCAGCAGATCGAGCAACAACACCCGCACATAAGAAAGTGCAGTGCATCAGCACAATCAACACATATTCATACTCGCTTGTGAACGCATCCGCCTTCATCGCTTAGCATGTGATACTCCAACTGCTTGGACCATCACACGGG